>NZ_JBFAWU010000020.1:0-143074 GCF_040680455.1 Streptomyces sp. NPDC052052
CAATCGCTGCTGCGGGTCGGTGGCCAGGGCCTCGCGCGGCGAGATCCCGAAGAAGTCGGCGTCGAACTCCGCGGCGTCGTAGAGGAATCCGCCGTACCGCGTGTAGCTGGTGCCTCCGTGCTCGGGGTCCGGGTCGTAGAGGGACTCGACGTCCCAGCCACGGTCCTCGGGGAACTCTCCCACCGTGTCGATACCTTCGGACACCACCCGCCACAGATCTTCCGGCCGCCGCACCCCACCGGGATAACGGCACGCCATCGACACGATCGCGATCGGCTCCTTGTATTCGCTCAGCCTCCGGCGTGCCTGGCGCAGATCGGCCGTGGCGCGCTTGAGGTAGTCGCGAAGGCGCTCATCGTTGTTCGTCATGCGACGCGTACTCCCTTGGGCGAGTCCGGCTGGTGTGGCGGTGGGAGCCAGCCTCGCCAAGGCCTCTTGCGCGCACCTTTGCACGCCCTAAAGCGCGCGCGTCAACTCATCAGGAGCCGCGGTGCCCACGGTTTTTGGCGTCGGGTCCGAGCGGCCGACCCAGGCGGACGTTCGACGTGGGACGGGGTCGGGGAGTGTTCACCCGACCCGCACGTTCAAGTCCCATGGGCTGAGTTCCGTCCTCGCTGTTGAACTGCGCAACCGCCTCGCGTCCGCCACCGGCCTCGCCCTTCCGCCGGGTCTGGTATAGCATCACCCGCCACTCATCGGCCTGGCGTCCCCACCTGTACGCCGCGCTGCACCCCGATCCGTTGCCCGTGTCGCTCGACGGCCTCGAAGAGCTGCTCACCCCGCTGAGGATCCGTCGGCCAGGGCGCGGGCCCTGGCCCGGCTGGAGTCGCTGGCGGGCCGGTCCGGCGGACCCGCGCGGACGCCCTGTCCGAAACCACCGACGACGAACTGCTTGCCCTCATCGAGGCCGAGATCGGTTCCGACCGCGATTACTGAATGGAGAACCATGTCCACCCGACCCGACCTCACCGCCGCCGACGACGAGCTGTGGCTGCGCTGCTACCGCAAGTCGGAGGCTCCCGCCGCCCGTTTGGTGTGCTTCCCGCACGCGGGCGGCACCGCCCCGTTCTACCGTCCCGTGCCGTTCGCGCTGGCCGCGGCCGATCGCGTCGAGGTCCTGGCCGTCCAGTACCCGGGCCGTCAGGACCGCCGCCGCGAGGAGCCGATCGCCGACCTGAACGTCCTGGCCGACCGTGTCCACGAGGTGCTGGCCCGGCGGCCCGAGCTGCCCCTGGTTCTGTTCGGCCACAGCATGGGCGCCGTCGTCGCTTTCGAAGTGGCCCGCCGCTGCGAGGCGGCCGGGCGGCCCGCTGCCCGCCTGGTCGTCTCCGGCCGCCGAGGCCCCGCGATCGGGCTGGGGCCGACCAGTGGGGTGCACCTGCTCGGCGACGACGCGATCATGGACGAGATCCGCCGCCTGGACGGGTCCTCGTCCATCGTTCTCAGCGATCCCGAACTGATGGCTGCCGCGATGCCTGCGCTCCGCGCCGACTACCGCGCCATCGAGACCTACCGGTCAGGCGAGGCCGCCGTCGTCACCTGCCCGATCACCTCCCTGACCGGTGACCGCGACCCCAAGACCTCGGTCGCCGAGGCGGAGGACTGGCGGGCCCACACCACCGGGGCGTTCGATCTCCAGGTCTTCCCCGGCGGCCACTTCTTCCTCGTGGACGAGATGCCGCGGGTCATCGGCCTCCTGGACGGCCACCTGTCCGAGGCCGTCGACGCTCCGAGCCCGACCGCCGGCGGACGGTGAAGCGCGGGGCGGGTGCCTCCCGGACGCCCCTCGTACAGGACACACCCGCGAGGAGTGTGCGGCCCGTCAGGGCGTCAGATAGCGGTGCGAGAACCCGGCGGCCACGGCCGCCGCCCGGTCGGTGATGCAGAGGTCGGCATGGATGTGCAGAAGGTGTGACTGGACCGTCGCCTTGCTGATGAAGAGCTTCTTCGCCGCCTCGCGGTTCGTCGTCCCCTTGGCAACCAGTTCGAGGATCTCCAGTTCACGCGCCGAGAGCGGCGCGGGCGCGGGCCACCGCACCTGGCCCATGAGCCGGGTCTCGATCGCGGGGGAGAGCACTGCCTGTCCCCGCGCGGCCGCCACTGCCACGCGGAACAGTTCCTCGCGCGGTGCGTCCTTCAGCAGGTAGCCGGTGGCACCGGCCTCGATGGCCGACACCACGCTGCTCTCCGTGTCCGCCGCCGAGGGAACCCTCGCCCACGCCGAGAAGCGCCCACTCTCCTGGGAAGCCTGAACCCGTGGTGTCCCGCTGCCGGTCCGGTGGCGCCGGTCCCGGTCGCGCGAGCCGCGCTGTGCCGGCCGGGCAGGCGTCGGCCGGCACCGGGGCCCAGGACCCCGGGAAGGCGTTTACACCAGCTGGCTCGCCTGTCCGGGAAAGCACGCTGCGACGTGGGGTTTCAGGAGAGGTTTGCCATTCCTTGATCGCTCTCCTGGCCGTGCGTCAGGAAGGTCGGCAACCGGTCAGCACGAGCCCTCAATGACCTGGGGACAGCTCACTGAACATATGAATCGTTGTAGGCTCCGGAGACCGCCCTTGACCTGCAAAAAAGCGGGCAGGGAGCAGATGAGTCAGGAGTTTCTTCGTGTTTCGGACAATGTTCAAGTCCAAGATCCATCGGGCCACTGTGACCCATGCCGACCTGCACTACGTCGGGTCCGTCACGGTCGATGCCGAGCTGATGGAAGCCGCCGACCTGCTGCCCGGTGAGCTCGTGCACATCGTCGACATCGACAACGGTGCCCGCCTGGAGACGTACGTCATCGAGGGCGAACGTGGCTCCGGTGTCATCGGTATCAATGGTGCCGCCGCCCATCTCGTCCACCCCGGTGACCTGGTCATCCTGATCAGCTACGCCCAGGTCGACGACGCCGAGGCCCGTCGGATGACCCCGAGTGTCGTGCACGTCGACGCCGGGAACCGCATCGTGGCGCTCGGCGCCGACGCCTCCGCCCCCGTACCCGGAAGCGGCACTGAACGGAGCCCGCACGCCGTGCCCGCGGCGCGCTGAAGGAACGGGCCGACCGGATCGAGCTCGGCATCCGCGACGACCGTGCGCACGGCAGCCTGATCGCGTACGAGGACCGCAAGGCCGCCGGAGCCACCGCGTACTCCGTGATGGACGGCGACCCCGCAGCGCGGGTCGCCGTGCACACTGTCGTGGAGCCGGGCCACGACGCGGTCACCCGTTCGGTCACCCGGATCCCGGTGCTCTCCAGTCCTCGGCCCGGCCTCACCGCAGCGGCGGCTGTCATGCCCTGACCTGCCGGGAGCGCCGGAGACCCGGGCGGACCATTCGGAATTTTCACGTAGGGACTCATCAGGCGAGGTCAGCCGCTCCGGGAGACGGTGGAAGGAGATCCACCGCGAACTGCTCGGAGGCCCTCGATGACCAATCCGTACCCCGACCCCGTGCCACCGGCTCCCACTCCGGGACCGATGCCCGGGCCTCCCTCGCCGCTGCCGGAGCCGCCTCCTCCGCCGCCCGGACCCGTGCCGCCCGGCCCGTCGCCCGATCCGATTCCGCAGCCGCCTCAGCCGCAGCCCGAGCCGGAACCGGAACCGCAACCCCATCCGCCCGGATGACGCCGGATGACGGCACCCCGCGTGCCGCGCGGGCGGACGCCGCTCTGCCGGTGGTGCGTCTCAGGCCCCGGCGGGGACGGCGTCCGCCCGCGCGTTCGTCAAACCTCCGGCCCAGGGGCCCAGCGGCGTCGGTTGCTGCGCCACGTGCTCCCGCACGACCTCCTCCACCGCGCCCGGTCACGCCGGGCGCGGTGGAGGAGGTCGTGGTGCGGGCCGGCCGCGCGTGGCCTTCCGCCGTCGTCGGATCCTCAGGCGATGATCGGGACCACGGCCTCGGGCGTCAGCATCCGGAAGGTGAACGACTGGTAGAAGTAGAGCCGGATGGTGGTCGCGTCGTGGTCCAGGTAGCCGATCGACAGATCCTGGCCCAGGCGCAGTTCGAAGTCGCCGCCACGGGTGGACAGCAGCACCCCGCCCGCGACGGCGGGTGCCCACAGGATGTTGTCGTCGAGCAGCCGGGCCAGGTGCGTGGACACCGGGTATCCGTGGTCGGAGGTCTCCGTCGCCTCGGTGTACGCGTCGGCGCCGAGCAGGAGCCGGTACGGCCCGTCGACACCGGCGAGCCGCAACTGGGTCAGGGCCTGGCTGACGGCGGCCGGGTAGTCGCGGGCGTCGGCCGGCAGCGGCAGCGGCGTGTGCGAGGAGCCGTCCCGGAGGCCGGTGATACCGGCCGACGCGTACCCGTCGATGATCGACATGTCCTCGGCGAACGCACAGGTACGTGCCGCGTCCTTGACCGGCTGCCAGTCACTGTCGTCGGAGCCCCGCTCGACGTCGTCCACCGCCGCCCGGGTCACCGTGAAAGGCACCCGCCAGTCGATGACGGGCATCGAGGTGCGGGCCCGGGCGGTCACGTCCGGTGTGGGCGGGTCGATGTCGCGCAGATGACCGTCGCCGACGGCGGCCAGCTCGGGGCCGTGCGGGCCGGTGACATCGATGACCCGGCGTCCTGCCACATGGCGGCTGAAGGTGCGCCGGGCCTCTTCTTCGATCTGGTCCCAGGCGGCATCCGTGACGGGGGCGAGTTCGCGGTGGAGGTTGTTCATCACTGGGCGCTTTCTTGCAGGCTGCCGATGTGCAGCGAACCGTCGGTCGAACGGGCCGGGACCGGGGCCGGTGTCTCCGCCGGTGCGGAGACCGGTTCCGGCAGGGCCTCGGTCCCTGACCTGGCGGGCGACGGTGGCGGGGTGCCGAAGAAGTCGGCGCTGGGGGCGTAGAAGAGCGTGCCGGTGACCGCGGTCGAGAAGTCGAGGATGCGGTCGTGCGTGGCGTCGGTACTGCCGAGGAACATGTTGCGGAGCATCTGCTCGGTCACCTCCGGATCGGCGGCGTAACCGATGAAGTACGTGCCGAACTCGCCCTGTTCGAAGCTTCCGAACGGCATGTTGGCGCGCAGGATCTCGCGCGCGGTGCCGTTCGGTTCGGTGATTGTGTTGAGCGCGACGTGCGAGTCGGCGGGTTTGACGTCGTCGGGGAACTCGACGTCGTCGGACTTCGTACGGCCGATGACCCGTTCCTGTGCCTCGGTGCTCAGCGATTTCCAGGACGCGAGGTCGTGCACGTACTTCTGCACGATGACGTAGCTGCCACCCGCGAACTCCGGATCCTCGGCACCGACCAGGGCCGCCGATCGTGCACCCGCACCCAACGGATTCTCGGTGCCGTCGACGAAGCCGAGCAGATCCCGGTGGTCGAAGTAGCGGAACCCCTGGGTCTCGTCGACGACGTGCACCGCGTCGCCGAGCCGGTCGAGGAGCTGGGCCGCCCACTCGTAGCAGACGTCCATCCGCTCGGCCCGGATGTGGAACAGCAGATCGCCCGGGGTGGCAGGGGCGTGGTGCCGGACACCGTGCAGTTCCCGGAACGGGTGGAGCCCCGCCGGGCGCGGCCCCGCGAACAGCCGGTCCCAGGCGTCGGAGCCGAAGGCCGTGACCACGCCCAGGTCGGCACCCGGGAACCGGAAACCGATGGATCGGGCGATCGACGGCAGTTCGGGCAGCACCTCGCGCACGACGGTCTCACCGCCGGGCTCGATCGTGGCGACCAGGATCAGGGCGGCGGTGGTCAGCGGCGCGACGACGGGCTGGGCCGCGACCGGCTCCGGCGGGGCGTCGGACATGCGGCGGCTCCATGGGTCGTCAGTGGTACGGAACGGCAAGAGGGACACGGGTCCGGGACGGCAAGACGTCCCGGTGCCACTTACGCACACGGATGACGGCCCCGCACCCCGGGTCACCCGATCGGATGGCTGCTCGGGTGGCCGTGATCACCGCGACAACCCTGCAATGCCTGCGGCCCCGCGGATCAGCCCGCCTCGACCTCGGACCGGTCACCGCCCCAGAGCGTGTGGAAGGAGCCCTCGCGGTCCGTGCGCCGGTAGGTGTGCGCGCCGAAGAAGTCGCGTTGCCCCTGGGTGAGCGCCGCGGGCAGCCGGTCCGCGCGCAGCCCGTCGTAGTACGAGAGCGCGGCAGCGAATCCGGGCGTCGGCACGCCCTGGCGTACCGCCTCGGCGACCACGGCGCGCCAGTCGTCCTGCGCCGCACCGATCTCCTGCCTGAACTGTTCGTCCGAGAGCAGGCTCAGCAGGTCGGGGCGATTGTCGTAGGCCGCCCGGATCCGGTCCAGGAAGGCGGCCCTGATGATGCACCCGGCGCGCCAGATGGACGCCACGGCGCCGAGGTCGATGTCCCAGTCGTAGGCCTCGCTGCCCGCCCTGATCTGGTGGAACCCCTGCGTATACGAAACGATCTTGGATGCGTAGAGTGCCTGTTCCACCCGGTCGGCGAAGGCCGCCGCCTCCGATGCGCCGAGCGCCTGGCGCGACGGACCTCCCAGGCCCTTGGCCGCCTCGCGGAGATCCGTGTGGCCGGACAGTGAGCGAGCGAAGACGGCCTCCGCGATGCCGGAGACCGGCACCCCGAGGTCCAGTGCGATCTGTACGGTCCAGCGGCCCGTGCCCTTCTGCTCCGCGCGGTCCTGCACGATGTCGACGAAGGGCTTTCCGGTGGCTGCGTCGACGTGGGCGAGGACCTCCGCCGTGATCTCGATCAGATACGAGTCCAGGCGGCCGGTGTTCCAGCTGCGGAAGGTCTCGGCGATCTGAGCGGGGGAGTAGCCCGCCACACCGCGCAGCAGGTCGTACGCCTCCGCGATCAACTGCATGTCGGCGTACTCGATGCCGTTGTGCACCATCTTCACGAAGTGCCCGGCGCCGTCGGGGCCGATGTGCGTGGTGCACGGGGTGCCGTCCTTCGCCTTGGCCGCGATCTTCTCCAGCAGCGGCCCGAGCGACGCGTACGACTGGGGCGAGCCGCCCGGCATGATGCTCGGCCCGTTGAGCGCACCCTCCTCACCGCCCGAGATGCCGACACCCACGAAGTGGATGCCGCGCTCGCGCAGGTCCTTCTCACGGCGGCGGGTGTCCTCGAAATGCGCGTTGCCCCCGTCGATGATGACGTCGCCCTCTTCGAGGAGCGGGGCGAACTCCTGGATCACGGCGTCCGTCGGATCGCCCGCCTTCACCATCACGACCAGTCGGCGTGGACGTTCCAACGCCGCGACGAACTCCTCCGGAGTGCGCGCGGCGACGAACGACCCCTCGTCGCCGAACTCGTCGACCAAGGCATCCGTCTTCGCGGTCGTACGGTTGTGCACGGCCACCGTGAAGCCGTTGCGGGCGAAGTTGCGAGCGAGATTGCGGCCCATGACCGCAAGCCCGGTGACGCCGATCTGCGCGGTGCCGCTCATCTGTGTGCTCCGCAATCTGTGGGGGATCCGGGATCTTCAGTATGGATACGGGGTACCGGGGCGGCCTGTTCGGCATGGGCCGTATGGACCGGCCACGGATCCCGGACGGCAGTGTCCACAGAGTCGCCCGTGACGGGCGAGCCTTCCTCGCTCTCTTGTCATCTCGCTTTTCCTGCCCATAAGTTGGGCGCTTGCGACGTGTCCTACTGCCAGTGGGGGAGCCGATTCATGGCCGCGAACGGACGGCACCGCAGATATCAGCCCAGCCGGATCAACCGTGCCTCGCTCACAGTCACCGTCGGCGGCGCGGGCATCGCCCTCCCGCTCATCGCGAGCGGATCCGCGGGAGCCGCGTCGGCCGACGCGTGGGAGAAGGTCGCTGCCTGCGAGTCCACCGGAAACTGGCACATCAACAGCGGCAACGGCCACTTCGGCGGTCTCCAGTTCACCCGGTCGACCTGGGCCGCGTACGGCGGCACGGTCTACGCCCCGCGCGCCGACCTGGCCACCAGGGACGAACAGATCGCCATCGCCGAGAAGGTGCTCGAAGGACAGGGCCCCGGTGCCTGGCCGCACTGCGCGACACGGGCCGGGCTGACCGGTGGCGGGGAAGCCAACGGTGTCCAGGAGCAGTCCGCGCGGACCGAACGGGCCCGGACCGGCGAGAAGAGCACTGCGGAGAAGCAGTCCACGGGGAAGCCGGAGACGAAACGGACGTCCACTGCGGCCACACCGACCACGGTGCCGGGCAAGCGCGAGTCGTACACCGTGGCCACGGGTGACTCACTGTCCGCAATCGCGGCCGGCGAGCACGTCAGCGGCGGTTGGCGGCACCTTTATTCGGCCAACCGGAAGGTCGTGGGGGACGACCCGGATCTCATCTTCCCGGGACAGCGTCTGAGCCTCGACGGCGCCCGGACATCGAAGAGCGGCTCCGCGGCGGGCTCGGCGAAGGGGACCGCGGCGGAGCCCGAGCCGGACACGGCGGGGACGGTCACCACCCGGAAGACGGAACCGCAGCACCGGACCGCCGCGCCGAAGAAGCAGACAGCGAAGAAGCAGACAGCGAAGACCCAGCACGAGACCGCGAAAGCCCAGCACGAGACCGCGAAAGCGAAAGACCACCAACGGACCGCCCAGCCGAAACAGCAGCAGAAGAAGGCCGCGAGCCACAGGACGGAGCGCACCGAGGAGCGCTCCGGTCTCGTCGCTCCGGTCGCGGCGGGCATCGGCACCCCGTACCACCGGGCCGGTGCCTGGTCCAGCGGCTATCACACCGGGGTCGACTTCCCTGTCCCGACCGGCACGTCGGTGAAGGCGGTCGGTTCCGGCACGGTCGTCTCGGCAGGCTGGGCGGGGGCCTACGGGTACCAGATCGTCATCCGGCACAGCGACGGCAAGTACAGCCAGTACGCCCACCTGTCCGCGCTTCACGTACGCGAGGGCCGTCATGTCTCCGCGGGCCAGCGGATCGCGCGCTCCGGCTCCACCGGGAACGCCACCGGTCCTCACCTGCACTTCGAGATCCGTACCGGGCCCGGCTACGGCTCGGACGTCGACCCGTTGGCCTACCTCAGGGCGGGTGGCGTCAGCGTCTGACCCCGGCCGCCGGGGCCCGGCCGGGGTCAGCCGGAGCGGCCGGTCCCCGCGGACACGCCGGCCGGTCCTGCGGTGCCGTCGGTGCGCGACGACAGACCGGGCCCGGGCTTCACCCGGCCGATCCGGCGCTCCAGAGGCATCATCAGAGGCTGTTGCACAGGGTCCTTCGAGAAGGCATCCCCGAGGGCCTCGCCGGCCGCGCCGGGCGTCGTCGACGCAGGGGCGGCGAGGACCACGACCGGCTGCGTCCCGGCCGGCCGGGACAGGTCTGCCGGCACCGTCGCAGCGCCATCGGCGCACACCCCTGGGCACGCCTGTGGAACCGGGCCGACCGGGTCCGTCCCGTCTCCCGGAGTGCCCGGGCGCGCGCCCCCGACCGTCGGCGCGGCGCTGTGTCCGGTACCCAGCCGCTCCGTCGTGAGGAGCATCAGCCCGCCCGCCGCGACCACTCCGCAGGCCAGCGCGAGCGCGGTGCCGGGCGTACCTCGGCGGAACCCCTCGTCGAACAGGGTGATGCCGACAGCAGCCGCGATCACCGGGTTCACCACGGTCACCGTCGCCAGCGGCGCGGTCAACCCGGCGTCCCGGTACGCGGCCTGGGACAGCAGCAGCCCGGCAGCGGCGAAGGTGCCTATCGCCGACAGCGCCGTCAGTCCGGCCCACGCCGCACCGGAGACCCACTGCACCGCCACCGTCTTCGTGAACACCGAGGCGATGCCGAAGGCGACGCCCGCCCCTGCCGCCAGGATCACGCTCCGCACCATCGGCCGGTCCATGCCCCTGGAGATCAGGAAGAGTGCGGTGACCGCAGCCAGAGCGACCCCGGCGAGCCTCAGCTGATCCGGAGCGCTCAGGGTGTGCGACGCGGAGTGACCGGTGAGTGCGAGCAGGCCCGCCAGACCGACGGTCGTCATGATCGCGCCACGCCACGCGGTGGCACCTGCCCGGCGGCGCACGAAGAGTGCCGCCATCGGCAGGGCGAAGACGATGGTCAGCGCCCCGAGCGGCTGGACCAGACTGAGCGGACCGTAGGCCAGGGCGACGACGTGCAACAACGCTCCCAAGCCGTTCAGCGCCACAGCGGCCCACCAGACACGGTTGCGCAGCGGCGCCGGTGAACCGCCGTTACGCACCGTGGCCACGTGTTCCTGGACGATCGCTCCGGCCGCATAAGTGACTGCGGAGAGCAACGACAGAAGGACGGAAAGCCCTAGGGAACTCATGAACACCACGATGTCGCTTCCGGGTGGCCGCGTCGTCGTCCCCGAGGCGTCAATTCCGTGTACTGCTTCGGTAGTACACGGCTACTCCCCGTGTCCTCCTCCCGGCGGTGTTTCTCCTCCCGGACCGCGGAGCGGCCACCCTCGGTGGCGGCCGGGGCGGTCCCCGCCCGCCCTCGGTTCAGCTGCTCAGCTCGAACTCGGCGCGGATGCGCTTGCCCACCGGGACGCGCTCGGCGGTCAGCCGGTCGCACAACGCCACGACGATCTCCATGCCGTGGCCGCCCGGACGCGTCGGGTCGGGCGCGCAGAGGAGCGGCAGGGCCGTGCTGCTGTCGTACACCGTGACGCTGACCCGCTCCGCGGTGCCTTCCAGCTCCAGGAGATACGGCCCCTGGCTGTAGCGGTCCGCATTGGTCACCAGCTCGCTCACGGCCAGCATCAGATCGCCGCGGGTGCGCTCGCCGAACACCGCGAGCCACTCGGCGGCCAGCCGGACCAGGAAGCGGTCGGCCAGATCCCGAGCCCGGGCGATGCAGCCGGGCTCGCCGTCGAACACCTCGGCGCTGTGCAGTACCTCGGAGAGCCGCTCCCCGCAGGGACCGTCGGCCGGTCGCGAGGTGGCCTCTTCGTTCATGTGCTCCAGCCCGGGCGACGCAGGGGTGTTCGATGACAGCTGATCGCTGTGCGCCTACCCGCGACGAACGGTCCCACTCCGGAAAGACCCGACAGTTCTGCGCCACGGACAGACCGCAGCGAAGCATATGTGACCGCGGCGCCAGGGAGCAGCCCGGCCGGCGGAGGCTGCGCGCGAGCACACGCGCGCCCGCGGAATGCGGCGGAGAGGCGGTGAACCACGCGAACGGAGCAGGGTTCTGTGCATGGCAGACTTGACCGGGGCGTTCGGGCCCTGACCGGGGCGTTCGGCCCGGCGGGACCGGCGACCGCGGTCGGTGCCACAAGAGACAAGTGACAGAGGAACGGCAATGACGGTTTCCAAGGGCAACCCGGAGCTCGCTCCCGGAACTGAGGAGTTCGGCCCCGGGATCGACCCGGAGCGGCTGGCCGTCTGCCTGGGCGTGCTCGACGAGCTGGACGGCATCGAGGTCGACCACCCCGACGCCATCGCGGTGCGCCGCGCCACGGCCGGGATCTACCGGACCGTGAAGCAGCGCCGCCGACAGGAGCGCCGCGCCGCGAAGACCGCGCACGACAAGGCCGTCACCGAGGCCACCGCGACCGGATCGGCCGAGCGCATCGACGACGAGACCCAGGGTGTTCTGCCGTCGTCCTCGACCGTCGGCGAGATCGCGGGCATACTCCAGCGCCCGCGGTCCTGCTACATCTGCAAGACCCGGTACGTCGAGGTGGACGCGTTCTACCACCAGCTCTGCCAGCAGTGCGCCCAGGAGAACCGGGCGCGCCGGGACGCCCGTACCGACCTCGGTGGACGCCGCGCGCTCCTCACCGGCGGGCGGGCGAAGATCGGCATGTACATCGCTCTGCGGCTGCTGCGCGACGGTGCCCACACCACCATCACCACCCGGTTCCCCAATGACGCGATCCGCCGCTTCAAGGCGATGCCGGACAGCGACGAGTGGATCCATCGTCTGAAGATCGTCGGTATCGATCTGCGTGACCCCGCCCAGGTCGTCGCGCTCGCCGACTCGGTCGCGGCCGAGGGGCCGCTGGACATCCTGATCAACAACGCGGCACAGACCGTACGCCGGTCCGCGAACGCGTACAGCGAACTGGTCCAGGCGGAGTCGGCCCCGCTCCCGGCGGGGGAGCTGCCCGCTGCCGAGGTCATCGGCACCTTCGGCAGCGGCACGGTCGACCGGGTGGCGGCCCTCCCGGCCGCCCGCAAGGAGGGGCTGAGCGCGCAGGACGTCACCGAGCTCGCCCTGGTCACCGGTTCGGCCTCACTGGAGCGGATTGCCGCGGGAACGGCGATCGACGCGGGTGGTCTGGTGCCCGACCTGCACGACACCAACAGCTGGGTCCAGACCGTCGACGAGGTCGGGCCGATCGAACTGCTGGAAGTCCAGCTCTGCAACTCCACCGCGCCGTTCATTCTGATCAGCCGGCTCCGGCCGGCGATGGCGGCGACGGCCGCCGGGCGTGCCTACGTGGTCAACGTCTCCGCGATGGAGGGCGTTTTCGGCCGTGGCTACAAGGGCGCGGGTCACCCGCACACCAACATGGCCAAGGCCGCGCTGAACATGCTCACCCGCACCAGCGCCCAGGAGATGTTCGAGAAGGACCGCATCCTGATGACCGCCGTCGACACCGGCTGGATCACCGACGAGCGCCCGCACCCCGACAAGATCCGCCTCGCCGAGGAGGGCTTCCACGCCCCGCTCGACCTGGTCGACGGCGCCGCCCGCGTCTACGACCCGATCGTGCGCGGCGAAGCCGGCGAGGATCTGTACGGCTGCTTCCTCAAGGACTACGCGCCCGCCAACTGGTAGGCAACCGGTGGAGCTGTGCTCGCGCGGCGCCATGGACCCGGCCGGGACTCGTTCCCGGCCGGGTCTTTTCGTGTGGAATGGCTGAAAGTGACATAGTGCACACGTTCCATCGAGCGGGAACGCGCTCATTTGGTTAACCTGATGCGAACGGACGTCATCGAGGAGTTCACGAAATCGCCTCGACCATCCTGGGACAGGCTTGTCAACCAAGTCCCCGTCCCGCCCCGTAGCCCGGCGCCACCGCGACCGAACCCATTTTTTCCCATGCCCTTCGCGGATGGCCGAGTCCCGGCAATGAGGCCGGAGCGTCGGCGACGCCCAGGGTTACGCGACACAAAGGAGTGCGCGGTGACGACACCAGAACTGACGAAGCGCGAGAAGCGGCCGTCCCCACGGCAGCACGGAGAGCGGACCGACAAGGCCGAGAAGCTCCGGAACATCGAGGTCTGGGCCAGGTCCGCACCGATCCGGCTGGCCGGCTACGAGGAGGACCTCGCGGAGCCGCACATCCTGCCCGGCATCGACTGACCGTTTCACACCTTCACGTCTCACACCTTCACGGCCGAGCTCCGGCCCGCCCCTGCCAGGGGTGGGCCGGAGCTCGGCCGGTTCCGTGCCGGTAACGCCGGTCACAGGAACGCTTTCGCCACCGCGGCCCCGGCGAACGACAGGCCGACCCCCACGGCCACGGTGATCAGCAGATAACCGGCCGCGATGCCCAGGCGCCGGGCCGAGGTGAGGGTCAGCAGCTCGTAGGAGAACGTCGACCAGGTCGACAGCGCACCGCAGAACCCGGTGCCGAGCAGGAGCAGCAGCCGGTTCCCGAGGTTGCCGTCGGTCACCGCCTCGGAGAGGAAGCCGAGAATCAGCGCCGCGCCGGCATTGGCGGCGAACGTGCCCCAGGGGAAGACGCTGTGGAGACGGAACTTGGCGTCCACCCCGAGCAGGTAGCGAACGGGGGCGCCGACCAGCCCGCCGGCGAGTACGAGCAGCCAGTCGATCATCAGGAGCCGTCCGGAGTCCGGCGTCGGCTTCCGAACACGAGGTGCGTGGCGAAGGCCCCCAAGGACACGGCCGCCACCGCGGCCACGATCGTCAGCAGCAGGCAGCCGACCGCATAGCCGGGCCGGCCGGCATCGAAGAGCTGGCGCACGTTGTCCGTGTAGTGCGAGAACGTCGTGAACCCGCCGAGCAGGCCCGTGCCCAGGAACGGGCTGACCAGACGCGGAGCGCCGGGCAGGAGCAGCTTCACGGTGACCATCAGGACACCCATGAGGAAGCAGCCCACCACGTTGATCAGCAGGATCGTCCAGGGGAACGCGGAGGTGCCGGTCGGCCAGAGCCGTTCGGCTCCGTAGCGGGCGCCGGCTCCCGCGGCGCCGCCGATCGCCACGGCACCCACGACGGTGTACTGCACACCGGGGTGGTGGTCGGGGTGCGTGAGGAGGTGCAGATGCAGCTTGGGGGGCATCCAGCGAACGTAATGAGCGAGCAGGGCGGCGCAAGCAGAAGCGCACTCAACGGGTGCGAGTTGCACCTCAACGGTGCAGCGGATTCCTCCTCCGCTCGATACGTCGCACTCCGTGTGTATTTGATGACGTTCAGAGCCTGTCTGTTCGCTCCGCATCCATGTGAGGGCGTTTCCCCGCCGATCCGTTGGAGCCTGCTTTGTCTGTTCCCGAACCGGCTGTCATCCGGAAACTCGAGAGCCATCAGCCCGCCGCCGGGCTGCTGGCGTCGGTGCGGGGATTCGGGCAGGTCGACCTCCAGCCCGGAATCTGGACGGGGCTGTTCATTCTCGCCTCGCTCTGGGTGGCGGGCTGGCGGATCGGTCTCTTCGCCACGATCGGCGCGGTGGTCTCCACCGTGACCGCCTACGCGCTCGACGTCGACAGGTCCGGCATCGCTCAGGGCCTCCAGGGCTACTGCGGCTGCCTCACCGGCATCGCACTGGTCACCTCGCTGGGCCACCATCCCGCGACCTATGTGCTCGCGGTGCTCGGCGCGATCATCTGCACCCTGCTGATGGCGGCGTTGACGACCCTGCTTGCGCCCTACGGGCTGACCGCGCTCACCGCGCCGTTCTGCCTGGTCTCCGGCGTCATGGTGGTCGGTGCACCGCACTTCGGGCGGGTCTGGCACGGCTCCCCGAGAGCGGTGTCCAGCACCACCACAGGCGACACCGGCATCACCTGGGGCGACCTGTGGCACGCCTTCTTCACCAACGTGTCGCAGATCTTCCTGGTCGGTCAGTGGTACGTCGGACTCATCATGCTCGTCGGCCTGGCCTTGGCCGGAGTGCGCGTCGTGCTGTTCGCGGCCGCCGGCAGCATCGTCGGGATCGTCGCGGCCTGGGCGCTCGGCGCCCCCACCGCCCTCATCGCGGGGGGCATCTACGGCTACAACGCCGTGCTCGTCGCCATCGCCGTCGGCGCGGTCTTCCTCAGCGGCACGGTCTGGAACGGCGTGTACGCGCTCTTCGGCGCCGCGGCCACCACCGGACTGACCGCCTCGCTGACCTCGTTCTTCAAACCGTTCGGCGGCCACACCTTCACCTGGCCGTTCATCCTCACGACCTGGGTCCTGATGGCGGCCGTTCCCCTGCTGCCGCGGTTGCGCCGGAGCGGCTGACCGCTTCCACGGGCACCCCCTGCCCCTCCCCGTACATCCCCCGAGGAAGGTACTGACGATGAACCTCGCACCTCGCGAGATCGACAAGCTGCTCGTGTACGTCGTGGCCGACCTGGCCCGCAGACGCCAGGGCCGCGGTCTCAAGCTCAACTACAGCGAGTCCGTCGCGCTGATCACCGAAGCCATTCTGGAAGCCGCCCGGGACGGCAAGAGCGTCGCCGACTGCATGGAGCTCGGCCGCCGGATCGTCAACGAGGACGACACCATGCCCGGCGTCCGGGACATGCTCGGGCTGCTGCAGGTCGAGGCATCCTTCGTGGACGGCACCAAACTGGTGTCCTGTCACGACCCCATCGGCGGCTGAGCCCGGTGTCCGACCGCTGCCGGGTGATCGCCGTGTGCGGCCACGAAGCCGCGTTCGGAAGCGCCCTGCACGGCCTGGTGGATCCGGCGGTGACCGTCGTGAGAAGCGGACGGGAGCTGTTCCGGAGCATCGCGGGGCCGAGGCGCCCGGGTGAGGACGTGTGCGTCGTGCCCATGACGCTGGGCCGCGACCCGGAACTCGTCGCGGACACCGCCCGCACGCTGCGGGCGCTGCCCGTCGCCGAACGCTCCGGGACCGTGCTCGCCGCACCGTTCGGGACCTCCCAGCACCTCGTGGCCTGGTTGCGCGCGGCTGCGGGCCGGACACCCGGCAGTTCCGCGCTGCTCCTCACCGCGCCGTCCGGCGACCCGTTCGACGACGCCGAGCTGTACCGGGTCGCGAGTCTGGTCCGCCGCTACGGCAACCATCCGTTGGTCGAGGTCGCGTTCACTGGCGGCGACCCCGATCCGGCCGAGGGGGTCCGGCGCTGCGGGCTGCTCGGCGCCTCGCGGGTGGTGCTCCTCCCGGCCGCGTTCGCACGGCCGGAGGCGCCCGACGTACCGGGCGTGCACGTCGATCGAGCCGGCCCACTGGTGCCGCCCGCAGCGCTGGCCAGAGTCCTCGCCGAACGCGTGGCCGACGCCCGAAGGGCCGCCGAGCACGGCGACGACGGGATCGCCGGCGGGCTGAGAGCCGCCGACGACCACGGCCACTCGCACAGCCATCCGGCGGGCGAGGGGCACGACCACGGACGTGGTCACGGACATACGCACACGTACCAGCACCCGCATCGCCACGATGCGGGTCCAGCCCTCAGGAGCATTGCATGACGTTCCGTCAGAAGTATCTCTACGGCGAGGATCCGGTCGAGATCAACGCCGGTCGCCGCACCGTCACCCTCACCGTCAGCAACACCGGCGACCGCGCCGTGCAGGTCGGGTCGCACTTCCACTTCTTCGAGGTCAACTCGGCCCTGTCGTTCGACCGCCAGAAGGCCCTCGGCATGCACCTCAACATCCCCGCCGGAACGTCCGTACGCATCGAGCCCGGCGGATCGCGCGAGGTCGAGCTGTGCGCGTACGCCGGAACCGGCCGCCTGGTCGGCTTCAGCGGGCTGCTCAACGGCAGTCTCGCCTCGCACCCGGCCAAGGTGGAGGCCGTCCGCAAGGCGATCGAGCAGGGCTTCCGAGGAGCCGGTACCCCGGCGAAGAACGCCGGCAAGGAGACGAAGGAATCGAAGGGCTCGAAGGAATCCAAGGAGTCCAAGGACTCCAAGGGCCCCAAGGACAAGAAGGGTTCGCACTGATGCCCATCCTGCCGCGCAAGCAGTACACCGACATGTTCGGCCCGACCGTCGGCGACCGTTTCCACCTTGCCGACACCAATCTCGTCGTCGAGGTCGAGAAGGACTTCAGCGAGGGACAGTACGGGGACGAGGTCCTCTACGGCGGCGGCAAGACCATGCGTGACGGCATGGCCTCCGACCCGCAGGCCACCTCCTCCCAGGGCGCTCTGGACACCGTCATCACCAACGTGGTCGTCATCGACCCGGTCGTCGGTGTCGTCAAGTGCGACATCGGCATCAAGGACGGCTTCATCGCGGGCATCGGCAAGTCGGGCAACCCGCAGACCCAGAACAACGTCCACCCGGACCTGGTCATCGGGCCCGGCACCGAGGCCATCGCCGGCGAACACCTCATCGCCACCGCGGGCGCCATCGACAGCCACGTCCACCTGATCTCCCCGCAACAGGCCGAGCAGGCACTCACCAACGGCATCACCACCCTCATCGGCGGTGGCACCGGCCCGTCCGACGGCACGAACGGCACCACCTGCACGCCCGGCCCGTTCAACATCGCCCGGTTCCTCGAAGCGGCCGAGACCCTCCCGGTCAACGTGGGCATCATGGGCAAGGGCAACGGCAGCCTGCCGGAGGCGCTCCACGAGCAGATCGTCGCCGGAGCCTGCGCACTGAAGGTCCACGAGGACTGGGGTGCCACCCCGGCCGTCATCGACAACGCCCTGGCCGTCGCGGACCAGCACGACGTCCAGGTGACCATTCACACGGACAGCCTCAACGAGAGCGGCTTCTTCGAGGACACCAGGTCCGCGATCGACGGCCGCACCATCCACACCTTCCACAGCGAGGGCGCGGGCGGCGGTCACGCGCCGGACATCCTGCGGGTCACCGGCGAGCCGAACATTCTGCCGTCCTCCACCAACCCGACGCTGCCGTACACCAAGAACTCGGTGGACGAGCTGCTCGACATGGTCATGGTCTGCCACCACCTCAGCCACGACATCCCCGAGGACGTCTCCTTCGCCGACAGCCGTGTCCGCGCCGAGACCATCGCCGCCGAGTCGGTGCTGCACGACCTCGGTGTGATCAGCATGTTCTCCTCCGACTCGCAGGCCATGGGCCGGGTCGGCGAATCGGTGACCCGGTGTTTCCAGACCGCCCACCACTGCAAGGACAAACTCGGCGTACTGGAGGGCGACTCCGCCCGCAACGACAACCAGCGGGTGCTGCGCTACCTCGCGAAGGTCACCATCAACCCGGCCATCGCCACCGGGATCTCCGACTACATCGGCTCGATCGAGAAGGGCAAGATCGCCGACATCGTGCTCTGGCCCATCCACTCCTTCGCCGCCAAACCGAAGATGGTCATCAAGGGCGGCATCATCTCCTGGGCGCAGATGGGAGACCCCAACGCCTCGCTGCCGACCCCTCAACCCGTCATCTACCGGCCGATGTTCGGCCAGTACGGCAAGGCGATGCAGTCGACGCACGTCACCTTCATGTCCCAGGCCGGAATCGCCGCCGGGGTCCCGGCCGAGCTGGGGCTGGAGCGCAAGGTGCTGCCGGTGCGCCGGACCCGGACCATCGGCAAACACAACATGGTCCGCAACAGCGAACTGCCCGACATCAAGGTCGACCCGGAGACGTTCAAGGTCACGCTCAACGGCAAGGTCGCCACCATCGACCCGGCCGAGAAACTGCCCCTCAACCACCTCTTCTTCCTGGTCTAGGGCCGATGTACCGCGACCGGAACGACTTCCTGCACGACCCGGTCCCGACCGCGGCGGGCTCAGCCGCCGGGACCGGGGGCGGCCGGCCCGGCCCGGGGCCGCTGCTGGTCAGCCTCCAGCTGTCCGACTCGGCGTTCCCGAGCGGTTTCTACACGCTGTCGCACAGTCTCGAGGGCTTCGCCCAGGCCGGGGCAGTGGACCGCGGCAGTCTGCCGTCGCTGCTCGAGGACCTGCTGCTGCACGGGGTCGGACCGGCCGATGCCACCGCGCTGGCGCTCGCCCACCGGGCGACCGGGGCGGGTGATCCGGATGCCGTCGTCGCCGTCGACGAGCACCTGTTCGCGACCAAGCTGGGCCGCGAGATGCGCCAGGCGGCCACCCGCACCGGCCGGCAGTTGCTCGACCTCGCCCAGGAGGTCTTCGACCGCCCGGAGATCGGTGACTACTTCCAGCGTGTCGTGCGCCGGGAGGCGCCCGGGAACCAGGCGGTGGCCGCGGGAGTCATCTACGCGGCCACCGGCGTGCCGGCCCCGCAGGCCGTCGTCTCGGACCTGTTCGCCTTCTGTGCGAGTTTCGCGGGCGCGGCCCTGCGGCTGCGCCTCACCGACCACCGAGGGGCGCAGACCCTGCTACGGGGTGCCGCACCCGTCATCGAAGCGGCCGCCGAGGAAGCGCTGCACCGCGATCTGGAGGACCTCGGAGCCACCGTCTTCGCATCGGACGTCATGTCGGGCCGTCATGAACGCGCCGAGGCCCGGCTCTTCGCCAGCTGATCACGCCACGGCCGCACCATCCACCCCTCACCAGCCAGGGAGCATCATGGACGACAAAGTACTGCGGGTCGGTATCGGCGGACCGGTCGGATCCGGCAAGACCGCGCTCATCGAGGCGCTGGTACCGATGCTGATCGAACGCGGCCACCACCCCTGCGTCATCACCAACGACATCTATACGCAGGAGGACGCCCAGCACGTCCGCCGCACCCTGGACGGGGTCCTCGAACCGGAGCGTGTGGTCGGCGTCGAGACGGGTGCCTGCCCGCACACCGCGGTGCGCGACGACCCCACGATGAACCTGGCGGCCGGTGCCGAGATGCTGGAGCGCTTCCCCGACACCGACACACTGCTCTACGAGTCCGGCGGCGACAACCTCACCCTCACCTTCAGCCCCGCACTCGTCGATCTCTTCCTCTTCGTCCTGGACACCGCGGAGGGCGAGAAGATGCCTCGCAAACGCGGGCCCGGCATCACCGATTCCGACCTGCTCGTCATCAACAAGATCGATATCGCGCAGTACGTGCGCACCGACATCGGGATCATGGAGGCCGATGCCCACCGGGTCCGCGACAACCGCCCCGTCGTCCTCACCGACTGCCTCACCGGCGTCGGCATCGAGGACGTCGTCGGCTATCTCGAATCACGCCGCAAGGTGCTGATCTGACGTGTTGCTCACCATGGACCGCCGCACCCCCGACCGGCTCGCGCCCGCCCACTACTCCCCGGTCCGCGTCCCGCCGGACGTGGCAGGCCTGGCATCCGTCCCCGACACGCTCGCCGCGGGTTCCCCGGCCAAGGTCGGCATCCTCGACCTGGGCTTCGAGGTACGGGCCGGACGCACCGAACTGGTCGAGCGCTACCAGAAGACGCCGCTGCAGATCATGCGTCCGCTGTGGATCGATCCCGCCATGCCCGGGATGAGTTACGTCTATCTGATGGCGACCGGCGGCGGCATCGCCCAGGCCGACCGCTACCGGATGGACTTCCGCTGCGGGCCCGGCACCGAGGTGCACCTGACCACCCAGGCGGCCACCAAGATCTTCCGGATGGAACACGACTACGCGAGCCAGCGGGTCCAGCTGACAGCCCACGAGGACGCCTACGTCGAGTACCTGCCCGATCCGCTGATCCCGTTCAGGGACTCGCGGTTCTACCAGCGCACCGAGGTGACGGTCGCGAGCGGCGCCACCGTGGTGATCGGCGACACCGTCACCGCGGGGCGGCTCGCCCGCGGCGAGCGCCACGCCTACCGGGTCCTGGCCACGGATCTGCGCATCGCCCGGCCCGACGGCACCCTGCTCGCCATCGACACCCTGCGGCTGACCTCCGGTGCGGCCGGACCCGGCCACGCGGGCGTGGGACCGGGCGTGTTCGCCGGACACGACCACGTCGCCTCGCTCTTCGTCGTCAGCGACCGGCTCCCCGCCGGGGAGATCGCCGACACGCTGCACGACGCGCTGGCCGGGCTCGGTGTCCTGTACGGCGTCAGCGTGCTGCCCCGCGACTGCGGGGCCTGGGTCCGGCTCCTCGGCGACAGCCCCGTGCGGGTCGCCGCCGCGCACGACGCCGCCCGGTCCTGCGTACACCTGCTCCTCACCGGTCATCCGGCCCCCGCCCTGCGCAAGCCGTAGGGCCCGTTCCCCACACCCCCACACCTCTGCGAGGTATCCGCCGATGATTACCGCTCCCGCGCCGATGCCACCCGCATACGACTCCGGTGACACTGCCTGGCTGCTCGCCGCCACCGCCATGGTCCTGCTGATGACACCGGGGCTGGCGTTCTTCTACGGCGGCATGGTGCGCACCCAGCACGTCCTGATGATGATCAAGATGAGCTTCGCCGCGCTCGCCTTCGGCACGCTCGTCTGGTGGATCATCGGGTACACCCTCGCGTTCGGTCCCGATATCGGCGGCGCGGGGCTCATCGGCGGCCTGGACCACGTGTTCATGAACGACATCGGGCTGACCACCCTGACCGGCCACATCCCCACGTACATCTACAGCACGTTCCAGATGGGCTTCGCGATCATCACCGTCGCGCTGGTCAGCGGTTCGATCGCGGACCGCGCCACGATGAAGGGCTGGCTCGTCTTCGTCGTCCTGTGGCTCCTGATCGTCTATGTCCCGCTCGCGCACTGGGTGTTCGACACGGACGGCTGGATCGTGAAGCACCTCGGTGCGCTCGACTTCGCCGGCGGCCTGCCGGTGGAACTCAACTCCGGAGTGGCCGGCCTCGCCGTCGCGCTGGTCCTGCGGACCCCGCGCGACTTCGCCCGCCGCGAGGAGAGACCCAACAACATTCCGCTCGTGGTGATCGGTGTCGGGCTGCTCTGGTTCGGCTGGTTCGGCTTCAACTCCGGCTCCGCGCTGAGTACGCAGGGCACGGCGGCCGGCGCGTTCATCAACACCCAGCTCGGTGCCGCGGGCGCGATGATCACCTGGCCACTGGTCGAGAAACTGCGCACCGGCAGGGTCACCACCATGGGTGTGGTCTCCTCGGCCGTCGCCGGTATGGTCGCCATCACGCCGGCCTGTGGCGAGATCGACACACTCGGTGCGGTCATCACCGGCCTCGTGGTGGGGGCGGTCTGCGCCTATGCGGTCACGCTCAAGTTCCGTTTCAACGTCGACGACACACTCGATGTGGTGGGCGTGCACGGTGTCGGAGGGCTGGTCGGACTGATCATGGTCGGCCTCTTCGCCACCGCGCGCATCAGTGGCAAGAAGGGGCTCTTCGAAGGAGGCGGCTGGGGGCTGCTGGGCAAGCAGTGCGTGGCGATCGTGTCCGTGATCGCGTTCTCCTTCATCCTCACCTGGATCATCGCGAAGGTGGTCGATCTGGCCGTCGGTTTCCGTGCCGCGGACGAGTACGAAAAGGTGCCGGGTTCGGAAGTGGAACGTGCCTACGACTTCCAGACCGCCGAGCGCCTCGGCGCCCTGCTCCCGGCCAAGGTCGTGACCAGCGACGACGAGCTCGTCCGGCAGATCACCAAGCTGCTGCGGGCCCGGGAGGAAGCGCGATAGCGGGCCGCCCCGTCGGACGGGAGGCGGCTCCGGGTGCTCAGGACCTGCTGCTCGGGCTGCGCAGGCGGGGCCCGAGCGAGACAGGGGGCATGAACTCCCGGACATAGGTGCGGTGCCACCAGCGCCCGGTGGCGCGCAGTTCGCGCCAGGTGGTGTACCGGTAGTGGTACAGCCTGGCGCGGACATGCACGGGTGGGGCAGCCGGGAACGGATTGTGGCGCAGGAGCCGCAGAGTGTCCCGGTCGTTCTCCAGCAACCGCGCGACGAACGGGCCGAACCAGAGGCCCGCGTAGGCCGGGGAGAGCGCCGCGAACCACATCAGCCAGTCCAGCCGCAGATGGTACGGGGCGAACTGGCGGGGCAGCCGGCGCGGATCGCCGGGCTTGCCGCGGAAGCCGTACTCCTTCCAGGCGGTGCCTTCGTGGAGCACCCGCTCGTCGGTGCCCTCGACCACGACCTCCAGCCGGACCCGGCTGATGCTGCCGAACGCACCATAGGTGTTGACCAGATGGAGCGGATCGAAGGAGCGGTTCATCACCTGGCGGCGCGAGATCAGATTCCGCGCCGGGCGGTAGCTGAGGAACACGATCAGTGCGGCGACCGCGATGACGACGACCTCGTACCAGAGCGGCGGCGCGGACTGCGCGGGCGGCTGGGTGAACAGGGACCAGTCGACGGCCGAGAGGGCGAGCGTGATCGTCAGCCAGTTCAGCCAGGCGAAGTTGCCCGAGACGACCAGCCACAGCTGGGTGACGATCATCAGCCCCGCCGCCACGCTCGCCACCGGCTGCGGAGCGAAGAGGAGCACCGGAACCACGAGCTGGGTGACGTGGTTGGCCGCCACCTCGGCCCGGTGGAGGGGCTTCGGCAGCCGGTGGAAGAACCAGCTCAGCGGTCCCGGCATCGGCTGGGTCTCGTGGTGGAAGTACAGACACGTCAGCTTGCGCCAGCAGGAGTCGCCCCGGATCTTGATCAGCCCGGCCCCGAACTCCACCCGGAACAGCACCCAGCGCAGCAGCCACAGCACCAGCACGGGCGGAGCCGTGTCCGCGTTGCCGAGGAAGACGGCGAGGAAGCCGGTCTCCAGCAGCAGCGACTCCCAGCCGAAGCCGTACCAGGTCTGGCCGACCTGGACGATCGACAGATAGAGCGCCCAGGGCAGGGCCCAGAGCACCATCGCCGCCCAGAGCGGGACGTACGCGTCCGCCCCGGCGAGCAGCGCGACGGCGAGCGCGCAGCCGGTCCAGCAGACGAGGGCGAAGAAACGGTCGGAGTAGTGGAGCCGGAAGAGGCCGGGCGCGTCGCGCCAGTCGGTACGCCGCAGGAAGTCGGGCACCGGCAGCATCCCGCGTTCGCCGATCAGGGCCCGGAACTGGAGTGCGGCGGTGAGGAACGCGACCAGGTAGACCCCGGCCAGCGCCCGTTGGAAGATCAGCCGGCTGAGCCAGTACCCCTCTGCGGTGAACCACTCCATCGTTTCCAGTATCGGCCCGGGGGCACGGCCAGGCCCCTCAGGAGCGCACGCGGCGGCCGTCGGCGAGGAGCCGCCGCAGGGTCGTACCGAGCCGGCGGGCGTACCACCGCTGGGCCAGCGGTACGAGCGGCCCGGCGAGCCGGGTGTACCACGTGGCCGGGCGGCTGAACGCCGTGACGGCGAACCACACCGTTCCGTCGTCGGCCAGCTCGACCACGAAGGACTCCTCGCCGCGTTCCGGGTGCCGGGCCTCGGTGCCGTAGGCGAACCCGATGCGGTGGTCCTCGTACGTCGCCCAGACGACCTGGCAGTGCGCGGCGAGCCGGAGCGGGCCGACGCCCAGCGACACCCGGACCTGGACACCGGCCTCGGCACGGGCCGCCGAGGCCTGGGCCCGGGCCCCTGTTGCGCGATGCATGCGCCACTCGGTGACCGCCGCGCCCGCCGCCGCGAAGTCGGCCCGGCCGTGGCCGATCCGGGCCCGGTGACGGAGATGGTGGTAGCCGTCGGGGAGCGGGTCGAGCCGGGTGGCGCCGACCTCGGGATACGTGAGGGCGCTCATGCGGCCCTTCTCGCTCATGCGGTCCTTCTCGCTCATGCGGTCCTTCCTTCGGGTCCGGTGCGGTGGTGGAGCCTCTGCCAGGCGAGCAGGGAGCAGAGCGCGAAGCCGAGTGCGTTGCCCAGACCGTGGGTGGCGGCCATCCAGGTCAGGGTGGGGTGGGGGAGACCGCTGGCCTCGCCGAGCGCCCAGCTCAGTGCGAGCGCCATGGTGACCGCGAGCACCGCGGACGAGGTGGCGAGCAGCAGCCGGGTGATCCGGTCGTGTTGCCCGTCGCGGATCGATCCCCAGGTGAGCAGGGCGACGGTCCACATCCCCGTGGTCAGGACGACCGAGCCGGCCAGTTCGGCCCAGTCCCCGATGAAGTAGCCGATCAGGACGAGCAGGGTGCCCGACGGCACGCTGAGCGCGGCGAACCTTCCCGCGGCGCTGTCGGCGACCCGGCAGACCAGCCCCGACACCAGGGCGGCGGCGAATCCCGCGAAGTGGAAGTGCGGCACGGTCAGCGCCAGGATGCCGAGCCCGAAGCCGAAGAGCGTGTGCCCCGAGCGTTCGGCGACCAGTGCCAGCGCGGCGATCGAAGGCGCGACGAGAGCGGTGAGCAGAGCGATCTCGGCCGGGGCC
Organism: Streptomyces sp. NPDC052052; assembly: GCF_040680455.1. NCBI lineage: Bacteria > Bacillati > Actinomycetota > Actinomycetes > Kitasatosporales > Streptomycetaceae > Streptomyces > Streptomyces sp. NPDC052052. The sequence goes on from NZ_JBFAWU010000020.1 coordinate 25,122, forward strand.
GCTGCGGAGGTGGTGGGCGCCGCGAGGGCGCGGCGCAGTCGGGGCAGGGCGTGGAGCGCGAGGAACACGGCCCCGAGCGGGTAGCAGGTGGCCAGGGCGATGTCGGGTGTGCCGCGCGGCAGCCAGAGCGCGGCGGCGCCGGGCACGGCGAAGAGCGGCCACAGGCGGCGTACCCGGTCCAGATCGGGCGCACCGGTCAGGCGTAACCCCAGCGGAACCACCACCAGCATGCCGAGCATCACGATCAGATCGACCAGAACAGACATGGGCAGCTCCGACTTGAACGTGTTCAAGTGCGTTCGGTGGTGACTGTACGGCCTCTCTTGAACGCGTTCAAGAGAGGCCGTGGGAGTCCTGTTCGGTGGCGCCGTAGAGCCGTATCAGCCCCGCGTGGGGGACCGCTCCGGCCTCACAGCACTCCCCGACGCCACTCCCGCACCAGCAGCCAGCCGAGGTACGCGCCTCCGATGGCCATGGTGTAGATGCCGACGGGCAGGTTGTCGAAGAGCGGCAGTTGCTGGGAGCAGAGATCCGCGAGCACCAGCAGCAGCGAACCGGTCATCGCCGCCAGCAGCAGATGCGGGCCCGAGACCCGGGTGATCCGTTTGGCGATCTGCGGAGCCGTCAGCGAGATGAACGCGATCGGTCCGGCGACGGCGACCGCGCCCGCCGAGAGCACGATCGCCAGGAGGACGGCGATCGTCTTGGTGGTGCGGGGCTCGGATCCGAGTGCGCCCGCGATGTCGTCGCCCATTTCGCCGATGTCCAGCCGCCGCGCGATCAGGGCGGTGAGCGGAGCCACGACCAGCAGGACGAGCCAGATGGTGGTGGCGTCGCCCCAGGACCGCGCCGACAGGCTGCCGTTGACGTACGCGGTGAGGACGGAGGCCCGGTCCCGTTCCATGGCGTAGACGACGTACTGGGTGACGGCCGTGCCGATCGCGGCGACCCCGATCCCGGCGATGACCAGCCGTGCGGGGTTCCGGAACCCGGTGCCGGTCGACAGATAGACCAGCACCATGGCGAGTGCGGCACCGATCAGTGCGCCGAGTGCCACCGGCACGGTCCCCGGGAAGAGCAGCGCGGTGATCGCGGCGCCCGCCCCGGCGCCGGACGCCAGCCCGATCACGTCCGGGCTGCCGAGCGGATTGCGGGTGACGGACTGGAACAGCGCACCGGACAGGCCGAGCGCCCCACCGGTCCCGATGGCGACCACCAGGCGCGGGCCGCGCAGCCGTTCCAGGACGAAGGCGTTCTTGCCCTCGGCCCCGCCGGTCAGCGCCCCGGTGAGGTCGGCGAGCGGAATGCCCAGCCGTCCGAGCGACAGGGTCGCCACACAGGCCGCCACGAGGAGGACGAACAGTGCGAGTGCGGTGAGTACGGACACCCGCCGCAGCGGCAGTGCCACGGTCGTGCCGATCCTCAGAATGCCCCTGGGCGAGGCCGTACGGAGTCCGGCCTGATGCGACGTCATGCGTTGCCCCTCATCCTGCGTACGGCGATGAGCAGTGCGGGCGCCCCGACGAACGCGGTCACCACACCGACCATGAGTTCCTGCGGGCGCATGACGACCCGTCCCACGACGTCCGCGAGGAGCAGCAGCGCGGGTCCGGTCAGGGCTGAGAAGAGGATCTGGGCCCGGAAGTCGACACCGGCCAGGGCGCGCACCACATGGGGAACGGCCAGGCCGACGAAGGCGATCGGGCCGACCGCCGCCGTCGCCGCGGCGCTCAGCAGCGTGGCCGAGAGCAGCCCGCCCGCCCGGACCAGGCCCGGGTTCGACCCGAGGGAGGCCGCGGTCGAGTCGCCGAGGGCGAGCGCGTTGAGGCCGGGCCCCAGCAGCGCGGCGATCAGCAGACCGGCCGCGGCGAACGGCAGCACCGACCAGAAGACGTCGAAGTCCCGGCCGCCGAGGGCGCCGACCACCCAGTACCGGTAGCTGTCGAACACCTGGGGCCGGCTCAGGGTCACGGCCTGGATGAAGGCCATCAGTACGGCGGAGAGCACCGCGCCGGCGAGCACGAGCCGTACCAGTCCGCCGCCCGACCCCGCCGATCCGATCGCGTGCACGAGCAGACCGGCGATCAGCGCACCGGGCAGTGCCCACCACATGGTGTCCGAACTGCCGGACGCCCCCAGGAAGGCCGTTGCGGCGACGACGCTCGCGGAGGCGCCCGCGTTGATGCCGAGGAGGCCGGGATCGGCCAGGGGATTACGGGTCACGCCCTGCATCAGGGTGCCCGCGACGGCCAGGCAGAGACCGGCGAGCACACCGAGCGCGGTCCTCGGGTAACGGCTCTCGATGATCGTCGTGACAGTCGGATCGGCGGTGCCGGACAGGACGTGCAGCACATCGGTGAACGAGGTGGTCCGGCTGCCGAACATGATGCTCGCGAACACCGCGAGCACGAGGACGGCGAGCACGACGGCGAGGGAGTACAGCCGCCGAGCGGTGCCGGTCCGTGAGGAGCCGGCACCGCTCGGCGGTGTGTGTGTGATGGTGGCCATGGGGTGGTGGTCGGTCTCAGCCCTTGTCCGCGGCCTCGATGGCCTTGTCGATCAGCGGCAGGTAACGGTCGATCACCCACGGCACGGTCAGCGGGTTGATGATCGAGGAGGCCGTGACGAAGGAGGTGTCGTTGCTGGACACCACGGCGCCGCTCTTGATCGCGGGGATGGCCGCGTACAGCGGCTGGGCCTCGATCTCCTTGCGCGACTTGTCATCCGTGTAGAAGGTGAAGATCAGGTCGCTGTTCTTCAGCTTCTCGCCGTTCTCCAGACCGATGACCGCCGAGTCGGTCCCCTCGGTCTCCTTGAAGGTGTCCACCACCGGGTCGACGGTCAGACCGAGCAGGGAGACCATCTTGACGCGCTGCTCGTTCGGCTTGAACACGCCGAGGGTGCCGGGGCCGGTGTTGTAGATGTACGAGAACTTGTGGTTCTTGTACTCCGGCCGGGTCGCCCCCGCGTCGGACAGCTGCTTCTCGATCTTCGAGATCAGGCCCTTGGCCTCCTCGGCCTGGCCCAGCGCCTTGCCGATGGTGTTGATCTGCTGGTCCCAGTCCGTGCTCCACGGCAGGTCGGGGTAGGCGATGGTGGGCGCGATGTCCTTGAGGATGTCGTAGTCCTTCTGCGTGATCCCGGACCACGGCGCGAGGATGACATCGGGCTCCAGCTCGGTGATCGCCTCGAAGTCGATGTCCTCACCACCGGTGAACTGGGTCGGCAGCTTGTCGCCGGACTTCTCCACCGCCTCGTGGATCCAGGGCAGATAGCCGGTCTTGTCGCTGCCCCACTCGTACTTCTCGATGCCCACCGGGGTGTGGCCCAGTGCGATGGCGGTCTCCGCGGAACCCTGGCCGAGGGTGACGATCCGTTCGGGCTGTTCCTTGATCTTCGCCGTGCCGAGTGCGCTCTTGATCGAGACCGGGAACGCTCCGTCGCTCTTCCCCGATGCGTCGGAGGTCTCCTTGCCGTCGTCGCTCGACGAGCAGCCACCGAGAGTGAGAACAAAGGCTGCTGCGGCGGCAGTTGCGACGAGCGTACGGCGACGCACCTGGGTGAACCGGGACATGGGTGTACCTCATGGGTTGATGGACAGAGCAGTGGGACCCTGCGCGAAGCGCTCAGTGTTAGGCAAGCCTAAGCTAAGCGTGCTTCGGGCTACAAGTGAACCCCGGATATCGGTCCCTGTCGGTGATTCAGCCCTCTCGGTGAAGGTCCGGGTGCCGGCGTCGTATGCGTCGTGGCGCGTCACGGCATGCCGATGCCCGCGGCGATCCCTTCCGGGACCGCCGCGGGCATCTCACCGGGCGCCGCAGACAGCTGCGTGGCGCCCGGTCGGGGCGTCGTTGTTCGTGCGTACCGTCAGTCGCGGGGCTCGGAGGCGTCCACCATGGCCTCGCGCTCCACGACCTTGATCCGCTCCCGTCCCTGCTCGGCACCCAGGGCCCGCTCGTGCGCATCCAGGCGGTACCAGCCCTCGCGGGTGGTGTAGCGGACGCCGCGCTCTTCCAGGAACGCGGTGACGGCCTCCGGCTCGGGCCGGGCCGGGGCAGGCAGTCGGCCCGTGGTGTGGTCCTCCAGGAGGCAGGCGACCGTCTCGTTGGCGTCGCCCTTGGTGTGGCCGATCAGGCCGACCGGGCCGCGCTTGATCCATCCCGTGACGTACACCGACGGCATGGGCTCCTGGCCGTCGACGACGCGGCCCGCGGCGTGCGGCACGGTGCCGGAGACCACGTCGAACGGGAGCTTGGGGAGCTCGCGCGAGTAGTAGCCGACCGCGCGGTAGACGCTCTGCACGTCCCAGTCGGTGAACCGTCCGGTTCCCTTCACGTTCCCGGTGCCGTCCAGCTCGGTCCGCTCGGTGCGCAGACCGACGACCCGGCCGTCCTCGCCGAGGATCTCCGACGGGGACTCGAAGAAGTGCAGGAACAGCTTGTGCGGCCGGTCGCCGACGTCGCGGATGGCCCAGTTCTCCAGCGTGGAGGCGACCATGTTGGCCTGCTTGTTCCCGCGCCGGGTCTCGATCGAGCCCGCGTCGTACTCGATGTCCTCGGGGTTGACGATGACCTCGATGTTCGGCGAGTGGTCCAGCTCCCGCAGTTCCATCGGGCTGAACTTGGCCTGGGCGGGACCGCGGCGCCCGAAGACATGCACTTCCCGTGCCTTGTTGGCCTTGAGGCCCTCGTAGACGTTCGCGGGTATCTCGGTCGGCAGCAGTTCGTCCGCCGTCTTGGCGAGAACGCGCGCCACGTCCAGGGCCACATTGCCCACTCCGAGCACCGCGACCTTCTCCGCGTCCAGCGGCCAGGTGCGCGGCACATCGGGGTGGCCGTCGTACCAGGAGACGAAGTCGGCCGCGCCGTGGGAGCCGTCCAGGGAGCTGCCCGGGATGTCGAGTGCGCGGTCGGCGTCGGCGCCGGTGGAGAAGATCACCGCGTCGTAGAAGGACCGCAGGTCGTCCAGGTCGATGTCGGACGGGTAGTCGACATTTCCGAACAGCCGCAGCTGCGGCTTGTCGAGCACCTGGTGCAGTGCCTGGACGATGCCCTTGATCCGGGGGTGGTCGGGGGCCACTCCGTAGCGGATCAGACCGAAGGGGGCGGGCATCCGCTCGAACAGGTCGATCGAAACCCCCGGGTCCTGGGCGGCCTCGGATTTCAGCAGCGCGTCCGCTGCGTAGATTCCGGCAGGGCCGGCTCCGACGATGGCGACGCGGACGGGGCGGGTCATGGAGTGCAAGGTCCTTAGAACGGGTGACGCGGGCAGAGCGGAGCGCGGTACAGCTAAGGCTTGACTTACCGCGCTCCACGGACACGGTAACCGTTGCTGACCTGCGGACCTAGGGCGGGCAGTGTTTCCCGGGGGCTCCCCGGTGCTGTTGACCGGGGCCCGTCACCGGTCGGCAGGGGCCTCGCGGCCTTCCGCCGGAGGCATGCCGTACAGGCATGGGTTCGCTCGAAGAATCGGACAAATGATGGCAGAGTTGCCCGCATGGATGATCGGGGAGCGGGTGCCCTGTCACTCCCGGACGATTGGCCCGCCCACCCGGATCTCAGTCTCGCCCTGAACCGCATGGGCAGCTTCGACTGGGACCTCGGCAGTGGCCTGATGCACATGGACCGGCCCGCGCTCGATGTGTTCGATCTGCGGGCCGAGGAGTACGACGACCGGCCGGAGTCGCTCGCCCTGCGGGTGCCGACGGACGAGAGGGCCAGGCTGGACGCCATGGTCGCCGAGGCCCTCAAGGGAGGGCAGAGCAACTACGGCGCGTACTTCAGGATCCTCAAGCGCGACGGAAGCCTGTGCTGGACCCACACCCAGGGGTTCATCCAGCGCGACAGGACCGGCCGTCCCCACCGCATCATCGGCATCGTCCGCGACGCCACCCAGGAGCTGACGGAGTCCACCGCCCGCCGCGAACTGGACCTGGAGCGGCGGCGCCGCACCAGCCTGGTCGAGGGCACCACGGCCGCGCTGGCCCACGCCCGGACGGTCCGCGACGTCATCGAGGTGCTGCAGAACTCCCCGGGCCTGGCGAATCTCGGTGCCGCCAGCATGGTCGTGGGGCTGATCGAGGCCGGACGCATCCACCTGGTGGCGGACGGCCCCGAGGGCGCGTTCGTTCCCGGCACCCGTTACACCCGGACGGACGAGCCGTACCCCATGAGCGAGGTCGTGCGCACGCTCACGCCCCGTTTCATCGAGTCCGCCGCGGACTTCGCCGCCTCGTACCCGATCCTCTGGCCCCACATCAGCCACCTCGGCATCACGTCCGCCGCCTACCTGCCGCTGATCGCCCAGGCCCGGCCCATCGGCGCACTCGGACTGCTCTACAGCGACCGGGGCGCCTTCGCCGGGGACGAACGCAATCTGCTCGTCGCGCTCGGCAGCTCCATCGCACAGAGCCTGCAGCGCGCCATGCTGTACGAGCAGGAGCACGACCTGGCCGAGGGTCTCCAGCAGGCCATGCTGCCGCGCCGGATCCCGGAGGTACCGGGGGCGCAGGTCGCCGTCCGGTACCGCTCGGCCAGGCTGGGCCGGGACATCGGGGGCGACTGGTACGACGTCATCGCCCTGCCCGGCGGTCGCCTCGGGGCGGTCATCGGGGACGTGCAGGGTCATGACACGCATGCCGCGGCGGTCATGGGCCAGCTGCGCATCGTGCTGCGTGCCTACGCGGCGGAAGGGCACAGCCCCGCCACGGTGATGGCCCGGGCCTCCGTCTTCCTCCACGAGCTGGACACCGATCGCTTCGCGACCTGTTCCTACGCCGAGGTCGACCTGACGACCGGGGTGGTGCAGCTGGTCCGGGCGGGACACGTCCATCCACTGGTGCGTGACGCCGACGGCAGCTGCCGCAGACTGACCGTCGAGGGCGGACTGCCGCTGGGGCTCTCGGCCGAGTTCGGGCGGCTCGAATACCCGGTCAGCACGGTCGAGCTCGACCCCGGCCGGACCCTGGTGCTGTTCACCGACGGCCTGGTGGAGCAGCCCGGGGTCGATCTCGACGAGGGCATGCGACTGCTGACGGACCTGGTGCGCGAAGGCCCGCAGGACATCCAGCGCCTGGCCGACCAGCTCTGCGAGGAGGTCGACGAGCGCGGCGGCGAGGACGACGTGGCGGTCCTGCTGCTGCGCCGGAAGGCCACGCACGTGCCCCAGCCGGGCGGCAGGCTCCAGCAGCACGTCGCCCAGGGCGACCCGGAGGCACTGAGCTCCGCACGGCACATGGTCCGTGCGGCCGTCCGGGCCTGGGGCGCCGGGGCGCGGGCCGACGAGGTCGAGCTGGCGGCCGACGAACTGATCACCAACGCGCTGATGCACACCGACGGCGGGGCGATCGTCACGATCCGGGTCCTCACCGGCCCCGAGCGGCGGCTGCGGGTCGACGTCGAGGACACCTCCAGCGCGCTGCCCCGGCGCAGGGACGCCGGGGACGCCGGAGTGTCCGGTCGAGGCCTGATGCTGGTGGACCGACTGGCGGACCTGTGGGGCGTGGAACCGAGGGGGCGCGGCAAGTCCGTCTGGTGCGAGTTCGCCATCCCCGAACGCGACCAACCACAGGACCGCGTACTACCCGACAGTAACAGTATGTAATGCGTCAGTGCTTGACCGTGACCGATCGTGAACGATTGACTGCGACTGCGTCGGTCTTTGACCTCCAGGCTTCGCCTTCCGGTCTTGGTTCTCCGACAGTCTCTGTCTTCCGATGACGCGAGGATCCATTGGGCACTGAGCTACTGGCACCCCTCGATCTGGCCTTCTGGCACCTCGAATCCGATGCCCATCCCATGCATCTCGGCGCGCTCGCCGTCTTCTCCCCTCCTTCCGGCCCGGACCGCGGCGCCGGTCCGCAGGACGTCCTGGAACTGCTGGGCACCCGTGCCGCCGCGATTCCGCGGCTGCGGATGCGGGTCAGGGACGTGCTGCTGCCGGTCGGAGGCGCGGCGTGGTTCGTGGACAAGGACTTCGACGTGCACCGGCACATCCAGCGGGTGCGGCTCAGCGACGAGGAGTCGCGGGGCGGCGACACCGGATTCATGGCGGGCGCCACCCGGCTGGCCGGTGAGCTGATGGAGCGACCGCTCGAACGGGGCCTGCCGCCCTGGCAGATGTTCGTGATCGGCGGCACCGACGGCGGCCCCTTCGCCGTGCTCGTCAAACTCCACCACGCGCTCGCCGACGGCATGCGCGCGGTCGCCATCGGAGCCGGGATCTTCGACGAGATCGCGTCCGTGTCCGGCCGCGCCCGCAACGGGGCGCCCGTCCGCCGGGTGCGCGCTGTGCCGCCCCGCTCCTGGATGCCGGGTCCGCGTCAGGTCGCCGGGCTCGCCCTGGGCCGGATCGAGGGTCTCGGACGGGCGTTGGGGGTCGGCGCCTCGATGGTGCGGGCCAGCCGCCTCGATCTGCGCGGCGCACCCGCACTCGTCGCCCCCTCCAGCGGCACCCGGCGCCTGGCCACCGCGGACCTGGACCTCGACGCCGTCCAGCGGATCCGGCGCGCCGCCGGAGGCACGACCAACGACGTCCTGCTCGCCGTCGTCGCCGGGGCGCTGCGCCGCTGGATGCGGGAGCGCGGCGAAACACTGCCCGCCGACGATCCGCGCGCGCTGGTGCCGGTCTCCCGCCGCAGACCCGGTCAGGCCGCCGCGACCGGGAACAGGCTCTCCGCCTATCTGCTCGAGCTCCCCGTCTCCGAGCCCGACCCCTGGGAGCGCCTGCGCATCGTGCGGGCCCTCATGGACCGCAACAAGGCCGCGGGCCCCCTGCGCGGCGCCGGGGCGGTCGCCGTGCTCGCCGATCAACTGCCCTCGCTGGCCCATCGCTTCGGTGCGCCGATCGCCGGGAACGCGGCCAGGATGCTCTTCGACCTCCTGGTCACCAGCGTCCCCCTGCCGCGCTCGGCGCTCTCGCTCGGCGGCTGCCCGCTGCGCGCCGTCTATCCGATGGCTCCGCTCGCCCGGGGCCAGTCCCTGGCCATCGCCCTGGCCCCGTACGGCGGCCGGGTGCAGGTCGGGCTGGTGGCCGACGGCAAGGCGCTGCCCGATCTGGATCGGCTGGCGGGCTGTGTCGGTGACGAGGTGGCCGAATGGGTGGCACTTCTGCCCGGTCCCTGAGGGGCGAACCGCCGCTCCTGCCCGGTTTCCGGCCGCTGTCGTGATCGACAGGGAAGTCCGGCGCTGGCAGGCTCATCCGATGCGAATACCCAGACGAGCAGCCAGAGTCGCGGTCCTGGACCCGGCGGGGTCGGTCTTCATGTTCCGGTACGACAACGAGGAAGTCGGTGTGCACTGGGCGATGCCCGGCGGCGGGATGGAGCCGGGCGAATCGCCGCTGCAGGCCGCTGAGCGCGAGTTGCGCGAGGAAGCCGGATGGACCGACATCGCGATCGACGGCACCCTGCTGTGCCTGTGGGAACACGACTTCACCAGGGCCGGGGTGCCGGTCCGCCAACACGAGCACATCTTCCTCGCGCAGGGCCCCCGCCGAGATCCGGTGGGCGACCTGGCCGCTTCGCACGCTGCTGACAAGATCCTCCGGTGGCGATGGTGGTCGCCGGAGGACCTGTCCGATGACGGTGAGCCCCTGTGGCCGCCGCAGCTGCCCCAACTCCTTGCCGACGTACGGAAGAACGGTGTGCCGGCGACGCCCGTCGACCTAGGCCATGTCCGGGACGGGCTCGGCGGCGGGAGCTGATCGAGCGCGTCTCAGGAAGCCTTCCGGCTGCCTTCGGCTGCGCAGGGGGCCCTGCCCCCGGCGACGGCTCGCTGCCAGGGACGGCGATGTCGCTGCCGGGGGTGCGGGCGAGGAATTCGCCCAAAGGGCTGTCCCGCAATCCCCGGCGGGCGCCCGACGACAGCTACGGCACCTCGCAGCGTTGTCGGGCTCGTCCGCATACGACCCAGTATGAGGAAGATCCTCCGCCCTGCGATGCACCGCATCCGACGCCGCGCACTCATCCACCGGGGATGACGGGACAGCCCTTACACTCCGCCCCATGCTGCGCGTACTCGCCGTCGACGACGAAGAACCCGCCCTGGAGGAGCTCCTCTACCTCCTGCGCGCCGACCCCCGCGTCCGCAGCGCCGAGGGCGCCACCGGAGCCAACGAGGCGCTGCGCCGCATCGCCGGCGCCGTCGACGCGGGCCCCGACGACCCGACCGCCATCGACGTCGTCTTCCTCGACATTCACATGGCGGGCCTCACTGGTCTCGACGTCGCGCAGCTCCTGACCGGATTCGCCGCGCCCCCGCTCATCGTCTTCGTCACCGCGCACGAGGGCTTCGCCGTCCACGCCTTCGACCTCAAGGCCGTCGACTACGTCCTCAAGCCGGTCCGCCGCGAACGCCTCGCGGAAGCGGTACGGCGGGTGGCCGAACAGGTCGGCGACCGCTCCGCGCCCCTCCTGGACACCGCATACGACCAGATACCGGTGGAACTCGGCGGAGTGACCCGGTTCATCCCGGTCGACTCCATCGCCTACGTCGAGGCCCAGGGCGACTATGCGCGGCTGTACACCGACAACGGTAGCCATCTCGTCCGGATCCCCCTCACCGCACTGGAGGAACGCTGGCGCTCGCGTGGCTTCGTCCGCATCCACCGCAGTCACCTCGTCGCACTGGCGCGGATCGACGAACTCCGCCTCGACGCGGGCAGCATGAGCGTCCGCGTCGGCACCGCGGAACTCGCCGTGAGCCGTCGCCACAGCCGGGCGTTGCGCGATCTGCTGATGCGCCGGACCGGCCGCTGACCAGGCCCGACCCGCGATCGAACCCCTTCCCACGAGGGACCGGCGCTGCGTACACTCCGGGCCCATGTCCGCAGAGCCCACACCCCGGCGTGAAGTGGTGACGGGGGAGCCCCGCCGGGTGCGCCCGCTGCCGCGCTACCGCACCCAGTCGGAGATCGACGAGCAGACCGCCCTGGGCGGTGCGTACGTCCGCTCGTTGATGCGCAGCCAGTTGCGGGCCGGACTCACCGCGTTCACCGTCCTGGCCGTGGTCGTCGGGACCCTGCCGCTCGTCTTCGCGGCGCTGCGCAGCGCCGCACTCGTCTGGGCCGTCCTCGGCTTCGCCGCCTATCCGCCGCTGACCCTGGCCGCCTGGTGGTACGTACGCCGGGCCGAGCGCAACGAACGCGACTTCGCCCGGCTCGTGGAAGGCCGCCCCGCGCAGTGAGCCACACGTACGCGGTGGCGGCCGTCGCCGTCGTCGTGGTCGCGACCGTCCTCGTCGGCGGCTTCGGGCTGCGCATATCCCGGACCACCTCCGACTTCTACGTCGCCTCACGCACCGTCCGGCCCCGGCTCAACGCCGCCGCGATCAGCGGCGAATACCTGTCGGCCGCCTCCTTCCTCGGCATCGCCGGCCTGGTGCTCGTGCACGGCCCGGACATGCTCTGGTATCCCGTCGGATACACCGCCGGCTATCTGGTCCTGCTCGTCTTCGTCGCCGCGCCCCTGCGTCGTTCGGGGGCGTACACCCTGCCCGACTTCGCCGAGGGGCGGCTGGAGTCGCGCCCGGTGCGCAGACTGGTGAGCATCTTCGTCGTCGCAGCCGGCTGGCTCTATCTCGTGCCGCAGCTCCAGGGCGCGGGACTGACGCTCAAGATCCTGACCGGGGCGCCCGGCTGGCTCGGCGATGTGCTCGTGGCGTCCGTCGTCGTCATCGCCGTCGCGGCCGGCGGCATGCGCTCCATCACCTTCGTCCAGGTCTTCCAGTACTGGCTGAAACTGACCGCACTCCTCGTCCCCGCGGTCTTCCTGGTGCTGGCCTGGCAGGGCGACGGGCAGCCCCGCGTCACCTTCGACGAGCAGGTCTCCGTCTTCCGTGCCGACCATCCGCTCTACGCCACCTACGGGCTGATCGTCGCCACGTTCCTCGGCACCATGGGCCTCCCGCATGTCGTGGTCCGCTTCTACACCAGCCCCAACGGCCGCGACGCCCGCCGCACGACGGTCGTCGTCCTCGCCCTCATCGGCCTGTTCTATCTGCTGCCGCCCGTCTACGGTGCGCTGGGCCGGCTGTACGCCCCCGAGCTGATCCACGGCGGTGACGCGGACGCCGCCGTGCTGCTGCTGCCCGAGCGGGTCGTCGGCGGGCTCGGCGGGGACCTGCTGGGCGCACTCGTCGCGGGCGGCGCCTTCGCCGCGTTCCTGTCGACCGCCTCCGGCCTCACGATGGCCGTCGCCGGAGTCATCACCCAGGACGTGCTGCCGTCGCGCGGGGTACGGCACTTCCGACTGGCCACCGTCCTCGCCATGTCCGTACCGCTGGCCGGCTCCCTCCTGGTCAGCCGGGTGCCGGTGGCGGACTCGGTGGGGATGGCGTTCGCCGTCTCCGCGTCCTCCTTCTGCCCCCTGCTGGTCCTCGGCATCTGGTGGCGCCGGCTCACCCCGCCCGGTGCGATCGCCGGACTGCTCCTCGGCGGCGGCTCCGCGTTCCTGTCCGTCGCCATCACCGTCAGCGGCGTGGTCCGCCCGCCGGGCTGGGCGCACGCCCTGCTCGCCTGGCCCGCCGTCTGGTCCGTGCCGGTGGGCTTCCTCGCCATGGTCCTGGTGTCACTTGCCACCCCCGGCCGGGTACCTCCCGGCACCAACGCCGCCATGACCCGCTTCCACCTGCCGGAAGCGCTGACCTCCGGGAGGCACCGATGAGCGGGGCCGGATACGCCGTACTCGTCCTGCTCGTCCTTCTCCTGTTCGGCGCGGGCTTCCTGCTCGGCCGCCGTACGGCCGGCCCGCTCCGCACCAGCGACGTCGGGACGCCGGTCGAGCACGCCACCTTCGAGACCCTGCACACCGCCTCGGTCGCCGCGCCCCCGCTGCGCGCCGGACTCACCGAGGAGAGCGCCCGCAGATCCGCCCGCCGCCTGCGCTCCCTGCTCGGCACCGACGCCCTCTGCCTCACCGACCGCGACCGGGTCCTCGTCTGGGACGGCGCCGGCGAACACCACGGCCGCCATGTCATGGACCAGGTCCAGGGCCTCCTCGCCAGCGGCCGGGACACCGCCTTCCGCACCGGGTGCGACGATCTCGACTGCCCGCTGCGCTGGGCCGTCGCCGTGCCGCTCACCGTCGACCACCGCGTCCTGGGAACCCTCGTCGCCTACGCACCGCGCGAGTCCGCGGTGCTCGCCCGGGCGGCCGGGGAAGTGGCCCGCTGGGTCTGCGTACAACTGGAACTCGCCGAACTCGACCGCTCCCGCACCCAGCTCATCGAGGCCGAGATCAGGGCGCTACGGGCCCAGATCTCCCCGCACTTCATCTTCAACTCCCTCGCCGCCATCGCCTCGTTCGTCCGCACCGACCCCGAGCGGGCCCGTGAACTCCTGCTGGAGTTCGCCGACTTCACCCGGTACTCGTTCCGCAGGCACGGTGACTTCACCACCCTCGCCGACGAACTCCACTCCATCGACCAGTACCTGGCACTGGTACGGGCCCGCTTCGGCGAGCGGCTCGCGGTCACTCTTCAGGTCGCCCCCGAGGTGCTCCCCGTCGCCCTGCCCTTCCTCTGTCTCCAGCCCCTGGTCGAGAACGCCGTCAAACACGGCCTCGAAGGAGCCGTCGCGCACCCCCGGGACCTCGACTCCGCCCCGGCGGAGGAGACTCCGACCCGCATCACCATCCGGGCACTCGACGCGGGCTCCGAGGCCGAGGTCGTCATCGAGGACGACGGCGCCGGGATGGACCCGGAACGGCTGCGTCACATCCTGCGCGGCGAGGGCGGCCGCTCCACCGGGATCGGCCTGCTGAACGTCGACGAACGGTTGCGTCAGGTGTACGGGGACGACTACGGACTCGTCATCGAGACGGGCATCGGCGCCGGGATGAAGATCACGGTCCGGCTGCCGAAGTACCGTGCGGGGGTGCACGGTTCCTGACCACCGGGCTGCACGGAGCAGTGAACCGGGGGAGCGTGCCGTGCGTGGCCAGAAGGGCAGGATCCGTCACCGCCGGATCCGTCCACGACACGAGGATGCGATGACTGCCGACGCCGACCAGGGCCCCCATGTACGGCAGTTGCTCGGTGCCTATGTGCTCGATGCGCTCACGGCCGAGGAGAACCGTGTGGTCGCCGGGCATCTGCGGGTCTGCGACCGCTGCGCCGCCGACTACGTGGAGGTCGCGGGGGCGGTGTCGCTGCTCGCCCTGCTCGGGGAGGAGGACCTGCTGGAGTAGCCCGGCAGGTGCCGGGAGAGCTGACGCAGCGCATAGTACGACCGGGACTTGACCGTGCCGGCCGGGATGCCGAGCACCCGAGCCGTCTCGCCGACGCTCAGCCCGCGGAAGTAGATCTGGACGAGGACGGCGCGGTGTTCCGGGCCGAGGGCGCGTACCGCCTCGCGGACATCGAGCGCCAGGACCGTGGACTCGGCGGTGTTCTCCTCGCCCGCGGCGGCCTCCAGCACCAGGTCACTGACCTCGGTCGGCCGGGCCATCCTGGCGCGGCGCGCGTCGATCGCGAGGCGCCGCGCGACGGTGAAGAGCCAGGGCCTCATCGAGTCGTACGGGGCGTCGAAGGCCTCCGGATGCTGCCAGGCCCGCACCAGCGTCTCCTGGAGCAGGTCCTCGGCCCGCTGCTGGTCGCCGAAGGTCAGCCCGAGCAGGAAGTGCAGCAGAGCGGGGCCGTGGTCCCGCTGGAGATCGGCCAGGGTCCGCTCGTCGGTCCTCGTGGTGGTCATCGTGCACGCCCTTCCCCGCAGTGGCCCTGCCGCTTCGCTGCCGACTGCCGTATACGAACGCATCGGGGCCCGGAGGAACAGGCGACGGGCGGCCCCGTGCGACGAGCGGTCGCTCAGTGCGGCGAGTGGTGCGGTGAACGGTCGGGCGGCGGCCGGCGGGGCGTGCGGTGCGGGACGTCGGTACGAGGCGGCGCGGCGAGCGGCGAGGCGAGCGGCGAGGCGCTCGCCGGGCGCCGGATCAACCCACTTCCGTGCCGGCCCCGGTGTCCGCGCCCGGTGTCCTCGCCAACTCCGACTTCCGGTACGAGTAACCGAAATAGATCACCATGCCGACCAGGAACCACACCACGAACCGCACCCACGTCTGCCAGTTGAGGAAGGTGATGAGCCAGATCGAGAACACCACTCCGAGGGCCGGCACGAACGGCATGCCGGGGGTGCGGAAGGTGCGGGGCAGGTCGGGTCGTTTGTATCGCAGCACGATCACCGCGACGCACACCACCACGAACGCCAGCAGAATGCCGATGTTCGTCAGCTCGGCGGCCTCGCCGATCGGCAGGAATCCGGCGATCACGGCCGATGCCGCGCCGACGATCCAGGTCACCCGGGTCGGCACGTGCCGGGTCGGGTGCGTCCTGGCGAACCACTTCGGCAGGAGGCCGTCGCGGCTCATCGAGAACCAGACCCGGGTCACGCCCAGCATGAACGTGAACATCACGGTGAGGATGCCGATGACCGCACCCACCGCGATCACATCCGCGAGTCCGCTGAGCCCGACCGACTTGAAGGCGGTGGAGAATCCGGACTCCGGGTCGATGTCCTGGTAGCTCTGCATCCCCGTCAGCACCAGACACGCCGCCACATAGAGCACCATGGAGATGGCGAGGGAGTAGAGGATCGCCTTCGGCATGTGCCGCTGGGCATCCTTCGACTCCTCGGCCGCCGTGGACATGGCGTCGTACCCGAACACCGCGAAGAACACCGTGGCCGCACCGGTGAAGACCCCGCTCACCCCGAACGGGAAGAAGGGGTGGTAGTTCGCGGTGCTGATGTGGAACACCCCGACACCGACCACCAGGAGGACGACCAGGACCTTCAGCACGACCACGCCGGTCTCGAAACGTGCCGCGTTCTTGATGCCGAGCGTCAGGAGATAGGCGACAAAGAGACAGAGCAGCGCGGCGAACAGGTCCACCTGGTGACCCGGCCCGGTACCGGGTGCGCCCAGCATCCACTTCGGCAGGTCGAGCCCGGCCTCGCCGAGCAGGAAGCCGAAGTAGCCGGAGATGCCGATCGCGACCACGGCCACGATCGCCGTGTACTCCAGCAGCAGGTCCCAGCCGATGAACCAGCCCACCAGCTCCCCGAGAACCGCGTAGCCATAGGTGTAGGCGGAGCCGGCCTTCGGGATCAGGCCCGCGAACTCCGCGTAGCTGAACGCGGCCGCCGCGCTCGCCACCCCCGCGATCAGGAAGGAGATCAGGACCGCGGGCCCGGCGGTCTCGTTCGCCACCGTGCCGGCGAGGGTGAAGATCCCCGCGCCGATGATGCCGCCCACGCCGATCGCGGTGAGCTGCCACAGCCCCAGCGTTCTGGTGAGCTGCGTGGTGACGTCGCCGGCCGGTCTCTTCTCGTCGATCTGCTCGATCGGCTTGCGGCGCAGTACACCCTCGCCCACGCGGAGCCTTGCCATGCGTCACCTCTTCGCTGACGGCTGTCCCTGACGGGCGCTCATGATGGCCCACGGGAAGCCGGTACGGAGGAAGGCGTGCCGTCCCGTCCAGGTCAGGAACCCGCGACGGTCACGGGACCACCGTGACGGGCCAGCGCCCCGCCTTCACCAGCCGGACCGCCACCGATCCGATGAACCGGTGCCCCGCCGACTCCGACGCCCCGACCACCACGGCGTCGGCCTTCAGCTCGTCCGCCGCCGTGACGAGTCCGCTGTAGGGATCACCGCGGACGGTGTGGAACTCCCAGCGCACCTGCCACATGTCCTTCATCCGCTCCGCCGTGTGGCGAATCTCGCTCACCAGCCCCTCCGCCACCTCTCCGGCGGCATCGGTGACCGGCGCGCCGAACGCGGCTCCGGCAGGCAGGAACGGCTGGACGTAGACGAGGGCGAGCATGGCTCCCTGACGGCGGGCGAGCCCCGCCGCGTACGCCGCGGCACGCATGGAGGAGTCGGACCCGTCCAGGCCTGCGACGATCACGCGTGGGCCGTCCGTGCCGCGTTCGAACCGGTGGGGCTGTTGCTCTGTCACGAGGGCGAGGCTATCGGCTCCCGGTGAAGCCCCCGGCCGGGGCCGGGGCCATGCTCTCGTCGAGTACCCCGGAGGCTGCCGGACGCTGGTCCTGGGAGGTCGCCGAGGCCAGGCGGGGAGGACCCAGGGAGAGGTCCGCGCCGTTGCGCGCCACTGCCAGGGCGACGAGCAGCACCAGGGCGAGGGCGCCCCACGGCACATGCCCGGTACGTCCGACGGGCCAGTTGTCCCGGTCCATGGTTCTCCCTTCGTCGCGACGTATCGGAACGCTAGGCGCACGAGGGACGGGCGGCGATCGGGGAGGGGCGAACGGGTGGCGCCCGCCCGACGCGCCCGTCCCACCGGGGCCCGGTGCCGGACCCGGTGCGACGGGCGATGCGGGCCGCTACCCGCCCGTCGCACCGGGGAACAGATCGAGGAACGGGGCCGCGGTGGCCGAGATGCCGCGACCGAAGGGAGTGTCGAAGTCCCAGATCAGGAAGAGCAGAAAGGCGATCAGAACGCTGAAGAGGCCCGCCAGCAGCAGTTCGCGGAAGGTTCTGCGGATCTGCAGGGTGAAGATCAGCCCGATGGTCACCAGCGCCCCGGTGATCAGGCCGAACCAGACCACGCCCGGCATGGTCGCGCCGGCGCTCTGGCCGCGTCCGCTGCGCGCGTCGTCGGCCGCGGCGACCTGATCGACCAGTGGCTGATACGCCTGTCCTTCGTGATCGTTCCTGGGCCGGTAGTCGATGACATCGGTGCGCACCTTGCCGAGCAGCCGGGTCCCCTCGTCGGTGAGCGAGCCGTGCTCGGACATCGTGCGCCACTCGTCGTGGACGACGTGGTGCACGTAGGCGGCGACGTCGGCGCGGATGCGCGTGCGCACCTCGGCCGGGTAGGCCGAGGAACGGACGTCCACTTCGTGCAGGGCCTGTGCCTCCAGGCGTACGTACTCCTGAGCGGCGCTGCGGCCCTCCCAGACGCCCGCGATGGCGAGGCCCAGCACGATCGCGTAGACCACGCCGATCATCATCGTCATGTACTCGATGACGTCAGGGGTCTCGGAGGGGTCGTCGTCCTCACCGACCTTGCGGTTGCTGAGTACGGCGATGGTCAGGACGACGGCGCTCGCCGCGGCCATGGCGAGGACAAGAACAAGCCATTCCGACATGAGTTCCTCCGGAGGTCATCGGGAGCGGGGCCGCAGGACGGCGACGGCGAACACGGCAGGGGCTGTGATCAGCAGGGTGAGGGTGACCAGGGAGGTGCCGCGCCGTGGGACCTTGCGCGGCGGCTTGCGGTAGGACGGGAGTGCCACGGTCCGGGGTGTGGGATGCGTGGGCCGCACGGAGGGGGTTGGCGAGTGGGAAGGGGATGGCGGCACGGGCTTCGGCACCGGCCGTGGCGGGGCGGGCCGGGGTGGCGGTGGAGGCAAGAGTGAGGGAGGGGGCGGAGGGGTGGGCGGCGGCGGAGGGGGCGCTGGTGGGGGAGTCGGAGTCGGCGTGGGCGTCGGCTCGGGTGCGGGGCCGGCCCAGCAGGAACCGTCGCCGGACACGGCGACCGCCGAACTCCCGCCGTCCTCGCCGATGGAGGCGTACGCGCAGGCGTCCGCCCCGGCGGGTACCGGGGCGCTCAGCAGCCACAGCAGCAGGACGACTGCCGTGAGCCGCGTTATGAGGGATCCGTTCACGCCGGGAAGCATGTTCCGGCCGGTTGCGGGGCATCCCGGGGTCGGACCGGATTCCCCTGATGGTGGGGAGATGGGGTGAAGGGCGTTTGCGGTCCGGGGAGTTTCGTCGACGGCACCAAGCGGCGGAGGCGACCGACCGCACGGGGGACCGGACATGAGCCGAGGCCTTGACGACCGGTCCGTCGTCCGACGGACGTTGACATGACCGCCGGGCGGAACCCCCTGGCTCGCCGACGCTGCTCCTGTTCGCTGCCCGGCCGGTGCGGCGGACCGAGGAGCCGTCCGGGCGACTTTGCCGAACAGCAGCCGGGAGGTGTTCATTTCGATTCCGCATCGGACGGCGAGATGGCGTGGCGGTGTGCGGCGGGCCGCCCGGCCGTCGGAGGAACAGGCCGTACGCGCAAGGCATTCGCTCTGTCCGGATCCGAAACCCGCAGTCGGCGCCGCGGACATGCCGGTATGACGGCCCACCGGTTCACGAAGGATGCCGCAGGATCGATGAAGTCGCCCGTGGGGGTGCCTGCGTCTCGAAGCGGCCGGTTATTGCCTCCATGGCAAATAAAGCCGTCGAGGCCGTGATGGCCAGGAGTTTTGTGGTCTTCGGCGGACCGGCGCGGTTCGATCTGCATTCCGGCGGACTCCGGTCGTTCCCGCCTTCCGAGGCAGAACGAAGTCGCCGCCGCGTCAACGGCCGCAGCAGTGCGTGGACATGATACGTGGTCCTCCCCGACAGCGAACCGGCGGGCGTGACCAAGTGGCCCGAAGACGCTTCCGCGAGTGGATCCGGCGTCGAATGTCACAGGCAGCGACGGGTCGGTTGCACATGCCAGAGGAGTGTGACCAATAACGGACGGGTAATTTCCGTTTCCGCTCGCTCTCCTGGCGGTCAATCAGTAACCTCTGGTCATCACTGACCATGGACGTGGCCGGATCGCCGTGGCGACTTGTTGGAGACATCGATGGAGCGTCCCGCCTGGGCACCGCAAGGCATAGACATTTCGGTGCCGAGCGTGTCCCGCATGTACGACTTCTATCTGGGCGGCTCGCACAATTTCGAGGTGGACCGGGAAGCGGCCCGCAAGGCCATGGAGTTCATGCCGGGACTTCCCAAGCTCATGCAGGCGAATCGCGCCTTTATGCGTCGGGCCGTGCGTTATGCGTTGAGTGAGGGCGTCACTCAGTTCCTGGACATCGGTTCCGGAATACCGACTTTCGGCAATGTGCACGAAGTCGCTCAGGCGACCGATCCCGAGGCCCGGGTCGCGTATGTCGACCACGACCCCGTTGCCGTCGCGCACAGCCGGGCCGTGCTCGAAGGGAACGACCGGACCGTCATCGCCGCCGCTGATCTGCGAAACCCGCAGGACATCGTGAAGAACCCGGTGATCAGCGGACTGCTCGACCTGAGCCGCCCGGTGGCCCTGCTGCTCGTCGCCGTGCTCCACTTCGTCGAGGACTCCGACAACCCGCACGCCGCGGTGGCCGAGCTGAGCCAGGCGCTCGCGCCCGGCAGCATCGTCGTGATCACCCACGCCTCGTACGAGGGGATCCCGACGATCCGGGAGGAGGCGGGCGGGACCGTGGGCGTCTACCGCGACATCCGCAGCCCCCTGGTCATGCGCTCGCGCGACGAGGTCGCCCGCTTCTTCGAGGGGTACGAGATGGTCGACCCCGGACTCGTACTGATGCCGGAATGGCGCCCCGACACCGCCCACGTGGCGGAGCACGAGGACCCGTTCACCTTCTCGGGCCTCGCCGGAGTGGGACGCAAGGCGTGAGTATTCCCGCCCAGTCGTCCGGAGCGCCCGACACGGAGCCCGACGGACCCGAGGACCGGCTCCGGAGATTCGCCACGATCTGGGGCCGGGCCATCTTTCCCTCGACGGCCACCTCCCTGACCCGCACGGAGTTCGAACAGCACCTGCTGCCGCTGGCCCGCGAGCTCCATGGCATCCTGCACGCCCGGCCCTTCGACGCGGCGCCCGCCGCCGAGGTCGGTGTCGCCCTTGTCGCCGCGCACTGCACGGACCCGGAGGCGCTCAGCAGCACCCTCGGCGTCATCGACTCGTACCTGGTGCTCTACTGCGGGGGCAACGGCGAGACGGCGCTGTCGACCGAGGACAGCAGGGCCCGCTGCGCCCGGATCCAGCACGCCCTCGCGGGCGGCTTCACCCAGGCGCTGCGCGAGCGGACCCTCGTCGAGCAGGAGTCGATCGCGCGCTCGGCGCTCACCGCCCGTTCGCACGCCGAACAGACCCTGCACGCCACGGAGGAACGCTTTCGCGCCGTCTTCCACGGGGCGCCCATCGGCATCGGGATCGCCGACCTGGACGGCAACCTGCTGGAGATCAACGACACGCTCAACCGCATGTTCGGCGGGCTCGACCACCATCTGCGCAGCCACAAGGTCAACGAGTGGGTCCACCCCGAGGACTCGCCGCAGGTCTGGAAGTACTACAACGAGCTGGTACGCGGCGAACGCGAGCACTACCGGGTCGAGAAGCCGTACTACCGCAACGACGGCACGGTGCTGTGGACCAACCTGACGGTGTCCCTGCTGCGTGACTCCGAGGGCAGGCCCGAGTACCAACTGGCGCTGCTGGAGGACACCACGGAGCGCCGGCTGCTCAACCTGCGGCTGCGGTACGAGGCCACGCACGACGCGCTCACCGGGCTGCCCAACCGGACGCTGTTCTCCGAACGGCTGGAGAAGGCGCTCGGTGCCGACGACGGCAGCCGCTTCGGTCTGTGCTATCTCGACCTCGACGGCTTCAAGGCGATCAACGACAGCCTCGGCCACGCCTCGGGGGACCGGCTGCTCGTGGAGGTGGCCGACCGGCTGCAGAGCTGTGCGACCGCGCCCGGCGAGATGGTGGCGCGGCTCGGCGGCGACGAGTTCGTGGCCCTGACGACCGGCACCGACACCCAGAAGCAGGTCGTCGAGCTGGCCTGTCGCATCCTCGGCGTGCTCGGAGCCCCGATCCGGTTGGAGGGCCGCGAACTGACCGTACGCGGCTCCATAGGCGTGGTCGAGGGCCCGGCCGGCGAACGCAGCGCCGCCGAGGTGCTGCGCAGTGCCGACATCACGATGTACCGGGCCAAGGCGGCGGGCGGCAACCGCTTCGAGCTCGCCGACGCCGAGGCGGACGCCCGCGCCATCACCCGGCACGGGCTGACCACCGCGCTGCCGGCCGCCCTGGAGCGCGGTGAGTTCTTCATCGAGTACCAGCCGCTCGTGCACCTGGGCGACGGCACGGTGCACGGTGCGGAGGCGCTGGTGCGCTGGTGCCACCCGCAGCACGGGGTGCTCGGCCCCGACCGGTTCATCCAGCTCGCCGAGCACACCGGCCTGATCGTGCCGCTCGGCCGCTGGGTGCTGGAGGAGTCCGTGCACCAGGCCAACTTCTGGCAGCGGCGGCACACTGACGGCGGCCCGCTGCGGATCAACGTCAACCTGTCGCCGGCCCAGCTGCACCACCCACGGCTCGTCGCCGACACGGTCGACGTCCTGGAGCGCTCGGGGCTGGAGCCGAGGGCACTGTGCCTGGAGGTCACCGAGTCCGCGCTCATCGGCGCGGACGACGATCTGCTGAAGCCGCTGCGGCAACTGTCGGAGATGGGTGTCGACATCGCGCTCGACGACTTCGGTACCGGGTACTCGAACCTGGCCAATCTCCGCCGACTGCCGGTGAGCGTGCTCAAGCTGGACCGTTCCTTCGCCCAGGGCATTCAGCAGCATCCGGCGGACCCGGTCGATCTGAAGATCATCGAGGGGATCGTCTCGCTGGCGCACAGCCTCGACCTCGCGGTCACGGTGGAGGGCGTGGAGACCGCGGCCCAGGCCGAGCAGTTGCGGGAGCTGGGGTGCGACACGGCACAGGGGTGGTACTACGCCCGGCCCGGTGCGCCCGACCGGATCCACTCGCTGGTGCTGGCCGACGCGGTGTGAGGGAAGGGCGCGAAGAAGCCGGAGCGGTCCCGTCGCCGCCGCACCCTCAGCCGTCGGCCGCGCCCGGCCGGGCGGCCAGCAGCACCTTCTGCAGTTCGCGGGCGGCGCGCGGGGGAGCCACATCGCTGCGGTGCGCGAGGGCGATGGTGCGCCGCAGACCCGGGCGGGCCAGCGGTGTGGTCCGCAGGTCGTGCCCGGCCCGGACGGCCACCATGCTCGGCACCACCGCGATCCCGAGCCCCGCACGCACGAAGCCGAGCACCGCGTCCATCTCGCCGCCCTCCACGGTGAACGACGGTTCGAAACCCTCCGCCCGGCAGGCGGCGACCGTCAGTTCCCGCAGGTCGTAACCGTGCCGGAACATCACCAGGGGCTCCCCCTGGAGGTCCGCGACACTCACGTGCCCGCCCCGGCCGGGCCGCGGCGCCCGTGCCGACGACACCACGACCAGGTCCTCGTGGAACAGTTCCACCGTGGTCAGCGAGGGAGACGCCGCCGGCAGCGGCAGCACGACGAGGGCCAGATCGAGCGCACCGCGCGCCAGCTCCCGTACGAGGTCGTGCGAGCCGCCCTCCTCCAGCAGCAGCCGGATCCCGGGGTGCCGGTCGTGGAAGGCGCGCAGTACGTCGGGGAGCAGGCCCGTGCAGAGGCTGGGTGTGGCGCCGAGCCGGACCCGCCCGCGGCGCAGCTGCGCCAGCTCCTGCACCTCGTGCCGTGCGGTGTCGGCGTCGGCGAGGATACGCCGCGCCAGGGGCAGCAGTGCCTCGCCCGCGTCGGTGAGGGTGATGTTGCCCCGGGCCCGGCTGAACAGCTCCGCCCCCAGCTCGTTCTCCAGGGCTCTGATCTGCTGGGAGAGGGAGGGCTGCGAGACATGCACCTCCTCGGCGGCCCGGGTGAAGTGTCGGGTCTCGGCAACGGCCACGAAATACATCAGCTGCTGGAACTGCATGCACCCAGCCTAACGGCCACGATAGCTGGAGCCTATGAAGATGAGGCGTTCCATGTCTTGGACTGATGGGGCCGTTCGGCCCTACCGTCGCCCTCATGGCATTGGCAACCCGGACGGACCGACGGCCGTCCATGACGCGCACGCTCTGGGGCTCGACCGTCGGCAAGAAGGCGATCATGGCCGTGAGCGGCCTGATCATGCTCCTCTACTTGGTCGTCCACATGATCGGCAATCTGAAGATCTTCTTCGGATCCGGTGAGTTCAACCACTACGCGCACTGGCTGCGGACCATGGGCGAGCCCTTCCTGCACTACGAGTGGGCGTTGTGGATCGTCCGCGTCGTGCTCGTCGTCGCCGCGGTGCTGCATGCCACCTCCGCGTACCAGCTGAGCCGCCGCGACATCAGGGCGCGGCCCGCCGCATACGTCCACCGCAAGCCGCGCGCGAGCTACGCCACCCGGACCATGCGCTGGGGCGGGATCATCCTCGTCCTGTTCATCGTCTGGCACATCCTCGACCTGACGACCGGCACCGTGCACTCCGGCGGATTCCAGTCGGGGCACCCGTACCAGAACGTCGTCGACACCTTCTCCACCTGGTACGGCAACACCATCTACATCGTCGCCATGCTCGCCGTCGGACTCCACGTCCAGCACGGCTTCTGGAGCGCCGCCCAGACCCTCGGCGCGGGGAACGCGACGCGCGACCGTGCACTGAAGACCATCGCCAACGTCCTGGCACTGGTGCTGACGGTGGGATTCATCTCGGTACCCGTCGCCGTCATGACCGGAGTCGTGAGCTGACATGACCGACTACACGCACTACGAGACGGGCGCCCCCGTCGTCGACACCAAGGCCCCCGAAGGCCCCGTCGCCGAACGCTGGGACACCCGCCGCTTCCAGGCCAAGCTGGTCAACCCGGCCAACCGCCGCAAGCACACCGTCATCGTCGTCGGCACCGGCCTCGCCGGCGGATCGGCCGGTGCGACCCTCGCCGAACAGGGTTACCACGTCGTCCAGTTCTGCTTCCAGGACTCGCCGCGCCGCGCACACTCGGTGGCCGCGCAGGGCGGCATCAACGCCGCGAAGAACTACCGCAACGACGGCGACTCCATCCACCGGCTCTTCTACGACACGGTCAAGGGCGGCGACTTCCGCGCCCGCGAGTCCAACGTCCACCGGCTCGCCCAGATCTCCGTGGAGATCATCGACCAGTGCGTCGCCCAGGGCGTCCCGTTCGCCCGTGAGTACGGCGGCCTCCTCGACAACCGCTCCTTCGGCGGTGTCCAGGTCTCCCGCACCTTCTACGCCCGCGGCCAGACGGGGCAGCAGCTCCTCCTCGGTGCCTACCAGGCGCTGTCCCGGCAGATCGGTGAGGGCAACGTCGAACTCCACGCCCGTACCGAGATGCTCGACCTGATCGTCATCGACGGCAAGGCCCGCGGCATCGTCGCGCGTGACCTGATCACCGGGAAGATCGACACCTACTTCGCCGACGCCGTGGTGCTGGCCAGCGGAGGTTACGGCAACGTCTTCTACCTGTCGACGAACGCCATGAACTCCAACGCCACCGCCATCTGGCGGGCCCACCGCCGCGGCGCCTACTTCGCCAACCCCTGCTTCACCCAGATCCACCCCACCTGCATCCCGCGCACCGGCGACCACCAGTCCAAGCTGACCCTGATGAGCGAGTCGCTGCGCAACGACGGCCGCATCTGGGTGCCGAAGGCCAAGGGCGACAACCGCCCCGCCAACGAGATCCCCGAGGACGAGCGCGACTACTACCTGGAGCGCATCTACCCCGCCTTCGGCAACCTCGTACCCCGGGACATCGCCTCGCGCGCCGCAAAGAACGTCTGCGACGAGGGACGCGGCGTCGGCCCCGGCGGCCAGGGCGTCTACCTGGACTTCACCGAGGCCATCCAGCGGATGGGCCGCGCCAAGGTCGAGGAGAAGTACGGCAACCTCTTCGACATGTACGCGCGGATCACGGCGGAGAACCCGTACGAGACCCCGATGCGGATCTACCCCGCCGTGCACTACACGATGGGCGGACTCTGGGTCGACTACGACCTCCAGACCACCATCCCCGGCCTCTTCGCCATCGGCGAGGCCAACTTCTCCGACCACGGCGCCAACCGGCTCGGCGCCTCCGCGCTGATGCAGGGCCTGGCGGACGGATACTTCGTCCTGCCGTCGACCATCAACGACTACCTGGCCCGCAATCCGCACCACGACGAGGTCGACGCCTCCCACCCCGCCGTGGAAGAGGCCGTCGCGGACACCGAGGACCGGCTGAACCTGCTGCTCTCCGTCGACGGCGACCGCACCCCCGACTCCTTCCACCGCGAGCTCGGTGAACTCATGTGGGAGAACTGCGGAATGGCGCGCACCGAGGAGGGGCTGCGCACGGCGCTCGCCCGAATCCCCGAGATCCGCGAGGAGTTCTGGCGCCGGATCAAGGTGCCCGGCACCGGCGAGGAGTTCAACCAGTCGCTGGAGAAGGCCAACCGCATCGTCGACTACCTGGAGCTCGCCGAGCTCATGTGCCTCGACGCCCTGCACCGAGCCGAGTCCTGCGGAGGCCACTTCCGCGAGGAGTCGCAGACCCCGGACGGCGAGGCCGCCCGCCGGGACGAGGAGTTCTCCTACGCCGCCGCCTGGGAGTTCTCCGGCACCGGCGAGGCTCCCGTCCTGCACAAGGAAGACCTGGTCTTCGAGTACGTCCACCCCACCCAGCGGAGCTACGCATGAAGCTCACCCTGCGCGTCTGGCGCCAGAAGAACGCCGACGCCCCCGGCGCCATGTCCACCTACCAGGTGGACGGCATCTCGCAGGACATGTCGTTCCTGGAGATGCTCGACACCCTCAACGAGGAACTCATCCTCGCCGGAGAGGATCCTGTCGCCTTCGACCACGACTGCCGCGAAGGCATCTGCGGTGCCTGCAGCCTCGTCATCAACGGCGACGCCCACGGCCCCGAACGCACCACCACCTGCCAGCTCCACATGCGGTCCTTCTCGGACGGCGACACGATCGACATCGAACCGTGGCGCGCCTCCGCCTTCCCGGTCGTCAAGGACCTGGTGGTGGACCGCTCGGCCTTCGACCGCATCATCCAGGCCGGCGGCTACATCTCCGCCCCGACCGGCACCGCCCCCGAGGCGCACGCCACGCCCGTACCCAAGCCCGACGCCGACTTCGCCTTCGAGCACGCCGAGTGCATCGGCTGCGGCGCCTGCGTCGCGGCCTGCCCCAACGGCTCGGCGATGCTCTTCACCTCGGCGAAGATCAACCACCTGAACGTCCTGCCCCAGGGCGCCCCCGAGCGCGAGACCCGGGTGCTCGACATGGTCGGACAGATGGACAGCGAGGGCTTCGGCGGCTGCACCCTCACCGGGGAGTGCGCTACGGCCTGCCCGAAGGGGATCCCGCTGCCGTCGATCGCGGCGATGAACAAGGAGTGGCTGCGGGCGACCCGCAAGGTGCGCCGCTGACGCGGGTGCTCCCGTCCGGGTCGAGCCGAACGGGAGCACCGACAGCCGGGTCACCGGCCTCGGATGCCGCCTGCTGCGTTCGCGGGGCCGTTACGGTTCATAGTGGTCAAGCCGTGGGACGGAAAGCACCATCCAGCCGATCTCGGAGAGGCACTCGCCGTCTGCGCCATGGGGCCACAAGGCCACGGTCCCCGCGACCACGTCCGGCTCGGCCTCATCGGGCACGATCATCTTGGTCCAGTCCGTTCCTGCCTCTGCTCGTCGAACATCGCGTCGGACCTTCGCCGCCATACCCTCGCGAGGCAACGGGCCGCCGAGCTCGGCCATCCTGGCCGGGTCGCACCGCATCCGGACGTAGGCGTCGATGTCGCCGTACTCAACGTCACGTAGCAGCAACGGTGTTGCTCCGTTCGCTTGGAAAATTCACATCGTGGACGACGGCGGCCGCTGCACGCTCTTCACCGGCGTTGCCACGGCACTCATCCGATTCCGCCGCGTTTCGCGTCAGCTGTGACGCAATGGGCCGGCACTACGGGACGTTCCAGGCGGAGATGAACGGCTGCCCGTCCTCAGCGGCCAGGAAGCTGAGAGTGCCTGGATGCGGGTGTCCGAGCAGTCGGCTCGCGGACGCGTCGAGGCCGAGCCAGCGTACGGTGAGCACGCGGGCCAGATGACCGTGCGCGACGACGGCGACATCGCCGTCGCTCAGCAGCGGACGGATACGGCCCAGTGCCGCGTCGGTGCGCGCGGACACCTGCTGGAGATGCTCGCCGGGATGATCGGCGTCGCCAGGAATGACGCCGTCCCGCCACAGGTCCCAGTCCGGCCTGGACTCGCGAATCTGCTCGGCGGTCAGGCCCTCGTAGCCGCCGTAGTCCCACTCCAGCAGGTCGGGGTCGGGCTCGGCGCCGGTCAGGCCGGCCAGCTCGGCCGTCCGCATGGCGCGGCTCAGCGGGCTGCTGAACACAGCGGCCAGAAGCCGGCCGGCCAGCCTCGGGGCAAGAGCCCTGGCCGCAGCCTCGCCCACCTCGGTCAGTTGAACGTCGGTCCGGCCCGCGTGCCGGCCCGACAGGCTCCACTCGGTCTGGCCGTGCCTGATCACTATCAGCTCACCCATGGCTGCGCAGGCTATCTGCTCCGGTGGCACGCCGAGGTGGGTTCCTCGCCTTCACCACCGTCGTCTTCCCCACGCCTTCGGTAGCTTGAAGTCACCAAATGAGTTGATGTCTTGGTGAGTTGACCCAGACCTCACCGTCAGGCAAGACGCATGGCCGTCCTGAGGTACGGCGCCGTACGGCTGTGTTCCGCGTGCACCACCTCGGCCGGAGGACCCGCCGCCACGATCCGGCCACCCTGGTCCCCGCCGCCCGGCCCGAGGTCGATCACCCAGTCCGCGCCCGCCACCACCGCCATGTCGTGCTCCACGACCACCACCGTGTTGCCCGCGTCGACCAGACCCTGCAACTGCCGCATCAGTACCTCGACGTCCGCGGGATGCAGTCCGGTCGTCGGCTCGTCGAGCAGATAGACGGTGTGTCCGCGGCGGGTGCGCTGGAGTTCGGTGGCGAGTTTGATCCGCTGGGCCTCGCCGCCCGACAGCTCCGTGGCCGGCTGACCGAGCCGCAGATAGCCGAGCCCGACGTCGAGCAGGGTGCGCAGACTGCGCTCGGCGGCGGGCGTACCGGCGAAGAAGTCGGCCGCCGACTCCACCGTCAGGTCCAGCACCTGCGCGATGTCGAGACCGCGCAGCGTGACCTCCAGGGTCTCCGGGTTGTACCGCGCGCCCTGACACTCCGGGCAGGGCGCGTATGTGCTGGGCAGGAAGAGCAGCTCGACGGAGACGAAGCCCTCACCCTGGCAGGTCTCGCACCGCCCGCCCGCCACGTTGAAGGAGAACCGGCCCGCCCGGTAGCCGCGCAACCGCGCCGTTTCCGTCTCGCTGAACAGCTTCCGCACGACATCGAAGAGCCCGGTGTACGTGGCCAGATTGGACCGCGGGGTACGGCCGATCGGCTTCTGGTCGACCTGCACGAGGCGGTCCACCGACTCCAGCCCCTCGGCCGACGTACACCCTGGCGTGGCACGCTTTGCGGGCACCTCGGCGGCGGAGGCCTGCCGGTCGGCGAGGACACCGGCCAGCACCTGACCGACCAGGGTCGACTTCCCCGACCCCGAGACACCGGTCACCGCGGTGAACACCCCGAGCGGGAACTCGACGTCCACGCCCCGCACGTTGTGGCGGTCGACCCCGTTCAGCCTCAGCCGTCCCGACGGCGTACGCACCTCCCGCACCGGTGCGGGCCCCTCGCCGAAGAGGAAACGCCGCGTCGCGGACTCCGTCACCTCCGCCAGTCCGGCCGGGGGGCCGCTGTGCAGCACCCGGCCCCCGTGCTCACCGGCCAGCGGGCCGACGTCGACCAGCCAGTCCGCCTGGCGCACCACATCCAGCTGGTGCTCCACGACGAAGACCGAGTTCCCGGCCTCCTTCAGCCGGCCGAGCACCCCGAGCAGCGACTCGGTGTCCGCCGGGTGCAGACCGGCCGACGGCTCGTCCAGCACATAGACGACACCGAACAGCCCGGACCTCAACTGGGTGGCGAGCCGCAGCCGTTGCAGCTCGCCGGAGGACAGCGAAGGAGCCGTACGGTCGAGGCTCAGGTAGCCGAGCCCGAGCTCGGTGACCGTCTCGATCCGGGCGAGCAGATCCGCGGTCAGGACCCGTGCCGTGTCATCGCCGCCGGCCGTGTGCAGCACCTCGGCGAGCGAGGTGAGCGGGAGCGCGGCCAGTTCGGCGATGGAACGGCCGGCGAAGGTGACCGCCAGCGCCTCCGGGCGCAGCCTGCTGCCCTCGCAGACCGGGCAGGGGGCACTGGTCAGGAAACGTTCGGCCTTGGCCCGCAGGGTGCGGCTCTTGGAGTCCGCGAAGGTGTGCATCACATACCGGTGGGCGCTCATGTACGTACCCTGGTAAGGCCGTTGGATGCGCCCCGCCTCACGCACCGGATGGACCGTCACCACCGGCTGCTCCTCGGTGAACAGGATCCACTCCCGGTCCGCGGCGTCGAGGTCGCGCCATGGACGCTCGATGTCATAGCCCAGTGCGTCCAGCACATCGCGCAGGTTCTTGCCCTGCCAGGCCCCCGGCCATGCGGCGATCGCACCGTCCCGGATCGACAGCGAGGGATCGGGGACCAGTAGTTCCTCGGTGGTGTGATGGACGCGGCCCAGCCCGTGGCACTGCGGGCACGCCCCTGCGGCCGTGTTCGGCGAGAAGGCATCGGAATCCAGCCGTTCCGCACCGGCCGGGTAGTCCCCGGCGCGCGAGAACAGCATGCGCAGGGAGTTCGAGAGCGTGGTCACCGTACCGACGGACGAACGTGCACCCGGCGTCGAGCGGCGCTGTTCCAGCGAGACGGCGGGCGGCAGTCCGGTGACCTCACCGACCGAGGGTGCACCCACCTGATGGATCAGCCGACGGGCGTACGGGGCAACCGACTCGAAGTAGCGGCGCTGCGCCTCCGCGTAGATCGTCCCGAACGCGAGAGAGGACTTTCCGGAGCCCGAGACACCGGTGAACACGGTGAGGGTGTCGCGCGGGATGTCGACCGAGACGTCCCGGAGATTGTGCTCACGGGCGCCGCGCACCCGGACGTACGGATCGTGGGGTGTGGACATGCGCGGGGGACTCCGTGGGGATCGGGGCGGGACAGCGGACAAACGCTCTGATTCTAGGCGTCCGATGCGCGACTTCGCTGCCGCCGCCGAGTGGTGGTGCGGTACCGAACGGACCGGTGCGTGCGGCCGGACGGCTGCCCGCCCCGGGCCCGTCACCGCGCCAGCGGGAGGAGCGGACGTCAGCCACCGCACACTGGGCCTCCTGACACCGGTCACGCGAAGGTCGGCCGGCATCGGGGCCCGGTGCGGCCTAGCCCGGGGCCACGCGGCCGCGGTGGGGCAGCCCGGCCTGCCGCGGGCTCCGCGGCGGGCGGGGCATGGAACTGCGCCTCAGACGCGGTGAACGGTGTGCAGCGACGTGGCGTAGACGCCCGTGCCGTCGAGGAGGGATGCGCCGCCCAGGTCGGACATGGTGGGTCCGTTGACCGTCTTGCGGCTGGACAGGAAGCGCCGCTTGCCGGCCGCGTCCGGGCCCAGGTAGATCCCGACGTGGTCGACCGTGACGGTCTCGGTGTCGTCCCCCGAGTCGGCGTTGAACAGCACCAGGTCCCCGGGCTGCAGCAGCGCCGCGGTCGGCGGATTGACGCCGTCGGTGCGGTCGATCAGTACACCGGGCGCGTAGTCGGCCATGTCCCGTGACTTGCGCGGTATCCGCTCCCCGCTGGTGTCCGCGCCCGCCGCCGTCGGCACACCCATGTGGTAGCCGTAGATCATGCGGGTGTAGCCCGAGCAGTCGAGGTTGCCGACCTGCTTGCTGGACGGGCCGGTGTAGGAGCCGTCGTCGAAGGTCCAGCCGACGTTCATGTACTCGTGGAAGTCGGCGCCCTCGTAGCGGTAGCCGTGCGGGTTCAGGTAGCCGTAGCCGGCCTCGCCGAGGACCTGCTTGCCCTGTGCCGGTCCGGCCCCGGCGGTGACCGCGGGGGCGCCGGCGAGGAACATGGCCGCGTAGGCGAGCACGTCGGGAACGGTGGAACCGGCCCAGCCGCGGATCGTCTGCTCCAGCCCGGCCGTCCAGGTGCCGTCGAAGGGCTCGGGCAGTACGCGCACCCAGTCGCCGTGGGTGACGCTCGGCGGGGTCTCCCAGTTGGCGGCGTCCACCTCGAAGCGGCTCACCATCAGTTTGACCGGCAGGTTCGTGCAGCCCTGGTTGGCCAGGGCGCGCAGCCCCACCCGGCCCTTGCCGAAGGTCGAGTCGCTCGTGTCCACCGCCCACGTCGACGGCTCCGTCGAGTCCGAGCGCCAGGCCTTCGCGCGGATCCGGGAGCCCTCGCGACGTACCCGTATCGTCCAGTCGGCGCCCACCGGGTTGCTCGTGGCGAGCGTGATCGCCGAGACGAGCTGGGTGACCGTGTCGTCGACCTCCTTCTCGACGCGCAGTTCGACGGCGCCGGTGGTCAGGAAGGACAGCCGGGCCCGGTAGTTGTTGTGGGTGTCCTGGTAACCGAAGGACAGCGCGTACGAACAGGCCTGGCCGGTGGGCACCTTGTCGAAACGAGCCACGGACCGCGCGTCGACGTCCGTGACCGCGTCGTCGCGCAGGCTCGCGTGACGGCTGGCGTAGTCGGTGCTGAGCGTGATGACGCCGGCGCCCGGCACCACCGAGTAGTCGGTGTCGTCCGGGCCGAGCGTGGACCAGCTGCCGCCGCCCGGGGACGTTCCCCAGTACTTCTGTTCGGCGGCCGGCAGCGAGGTGTCCGGCAGGGTTCGCCCGAAGTCGTCCACGAAGGGCCGCTTGTTCTCGGCGAACGTTCTTTGCGGGCCGGGAAGCAGAACGGTCCGGGCGCCGTGGGTGAGCAGCGCCACCCGTCTGCCGCCGGAGGTGACCTCGGTACGCGCTGGAGTCCCGGACAGCACGGTCACGGTGAGCGGAGCGGTCAGCGTCACCGGAGCGAAGTAGGAGGCATCCAGCGGGGGGAGGGTCACCGAGGAGCGGGCCGAGGACAGACCGGCCGGCGCCGGCAGGGGGTCCACGGACGCCGGGGCGGAGTCGGCGCGGGCCGGGGCAGCGGCCAAGCCACCGATCGAGGCGGTGGCGGCGGTCGCGGCGAAGGCGGCCAGCAGGCCGCGCCGAGAAGTATTCATCATGGCGGTCATGATCCAGTATCGCCAGGCGGGGCGGGAAGACGGTCTGTCAGAACCTGCCACCACCGGAGCGGTTCCGGATGCCCCGCAACTCTAAGACGGCACACGGGCGTTGGGGCGCAGTCCGGCACACCGTCCCGGCCCGGGTTCGTCGAACCTCGGCCAACGACCACCCAGATCAGGGCTGGTCGAGCTGTCGCAGCAGCAGTTGCGTCCCGGGTCCCGGGAGGTCTGCAGCCAGAGGGGTGTGTCAGAGTCTGCGCATGCTCGAGATCGTGGTGAAGACGGAGAACTGGGAGCGGCACGTCCGTGTGTCTGCCGAGGAGCTGGCCGGGCTGGTCCGGCGGATCGGTGGTGACGGTGACCGGTTCCTGGTGGTCCAGCGCATACCCGACCTGCCTGACGTCTTCGCCCAGGTCTGGCACAAGGCCGGTGGTGACTACACGCTGGAGTACCGCGACGGCGCCGCTGACCGGCACTTCCAGACGTTGGTCGACGGGCCCGAGGTCGTGATTGCGGCGATTACCGGCTGGGCCCGCGAGGAGGCCGGATGGGACGGCGGTCTGGCTTGGTCGTTGCTGGACATGGGCCCCGTCCAGGTGCCGCCGCTCGACCTCGACGAAGACGAGCGCACGGAGTTGGAGAAGCGCGTCCGCGAGGTGCTGGTCGGCGGATATGCCTCCCGCGCCGAACTGGCTGAGATCGCTGAGGAGTACCTGGTCACCAAGGACCGCCGGCCCGTCTCGCGCGAGCAGGCACAGGCGCTGGCTGACCGGTTGTGGCTGGAGCGGGTCGCGGAGCAGGCCACATGGAAGGGCAAGACCGACCCTGAGCGGCTCACCCGTGCGTTCACCGCCCTGCAGGATGCCGGAATCACCGCTCGCGAGAACTTCACCTGTTGCCGTAGCTGCGGCCAGTCCGAGATCGGCGGCGAGGGTGGGCATGACGCCCGCGGCTTCGTCTACTTTCATACCCAGTGCACGGACTCCGCCGCTGCCGGTCACGGATTGATGCTCCTCTACGGCGGCTTCGACGGCTCGTCCGAGACCACTGCAGTCATCGGCCACGAGGTCGTGGCTGCCCTCGAAGCAGTCGGCCTCCACGCCGAGTGGGACCATGACCCTGCCCGGGCCATCACCATCACCCCCCTGGACTGGCGCCGTCGCCTGGTGGGCTAGGGACCGGCGGCAAAGATCACATCCACATGAGGAGTGGGGCGAGAGTGACGGCTGCCTGGTAGCACTCGGCCGTTTTGCCGTATCGCGGTGCATGCCACGCCACTGCTTCAGCCGGTTGAAGCAGTGTTCGACGACTTTACGGCGCCTGTAGAGCTGCCTGTCGAAAACCGGCGGGCGGCCGCCGGAACGGCCGCGCCGGAGTCGGTTGGCGATCTGGTCCGCGCGCTCGGGGATGGTGTGGGCGATTTGTGCTGCCGCAGCCAGGTGCGGATCGCCTTCGAGCTGTAGCCCTTGTTGCCGATGACGTGCGCCGGCCGGGTCCGGGGACGTGCCGGGCTCAGCCGGGGTACCCGGATCGCGTCGAGCAGGGTGGTCCACGCCCCGTATCGCTCGGCACGGCCCGCCAGGCCACACCAGTCCGGAACTTCCACACGATGCCGTGCAGGACCGTGCGCTCGTCCAACCGCGGACGGCCCGTCGAGGACGTCGGCAACAAGGGCCGCAGCAGATCCCACTCTGCATCCGACAGCTCATGGCGACGTATCACCCGACCGTGATCCACTAGACGAATAAGTCCGATGTGTTCAGTGACCGAATGCGACCAGCGACCGCATGGCCGGGGCGCCGGTCTTGTGGTTTCGCCAGATCGCGGCGGCCATCGAGAGGACTCGCTGAGCGACGCGGACGGCGGCGCCCTCAAAGGTGCGTCCGCCGTGCTGTTCGAGGTTTAGCTGCCCTTTGAGGGTGTCGTTCACAGACTCGATCAGCTGCCGCACCGACTTGAGGAGAGGCTCGCCCTTGTGCTTCTTCTCCCGCTTGACCTTTACGGGCAGGCCGCAGCAACTGGACTCCATGCTCGGACAGTTCGCGTTCGAGACCACGGCCGAGGTAGTTCTTGTCGCCGATGAGAGTCTGTCGGGGCGCGCTCGCAGAAGCTCGCATTCGGCTGCCAGGAGGTCAAGGAGGGTCTCGCGTTCGTCGGCCTTGGCCCGGTCGGAGCGAAGGCGATGGGCAGGCCCTGAAGGGTGCAGACCAGGTGCAGGCGCAGGCCCCAGAAGAAGCGGCTGTGGCTGTCGCAGTAGCCGTATTCGGCCCAACCTGCCAGGTCGGAGCGTTGGACGGTCTCGCGGGAGCGGCCGCATTCCACCGGGGTGGAGTCCACGACCCGTACATCGTCGCTCCACACCGAGGTGGTGGTGGCCAAGATCCGGGTTGACGCTTCGCATCAGACCGGCGGCCTTGCGCAGCCGCGTGTTGTAGCCGGGCTGCTGGGGCAGGTAGGGGAGAAAAGGTGGCGCAGGTGGGCACGGGCATGGCGGAGCCATGTGGCCTCGGAGGTGTAGCCGATTATGGCCTGCATCGTGGCGAGGGTGACCAGTTCGGCATCGTCAGGCGGGGCGTAATGCCGACCGGCGGGCGCCGCGGCGCCAGGTCGGAATGCTCCTTCAGCATGTCGTCGGTCGGCGCATAGAGTGCTGTCGCGAGGGTGTCCACGTCGTTCGTCACAAAACGATCTTGGACACCCTCGTTCTCGTCTCCGCAGGCACCCCTTGGACCACACCACCAGGAGGAACCAGTGTCATACCCGCCACTGCTCACCCCCGAGGAGAAGCTCGCCGACGCGAAGAAGCTGTTGAGCCTCCCGCGTATCGTCGTGATCTGCGGCTCCACCCGCTTCATGCCCGAGATGAACGAGGCCGATCTGCGGGAGACCAAAGCCGGAAAGATTGTCGTCAAACCGGGCTGTGACATGAAGTCGCCGCACGAACTCTGGTCCGATTTTGTCGAGGCCGAGGCGCTGAAGGTTCGACTCGACGATCTGCACCGGGCGAAGATCCGGCTCGCTGACGAGGCGCTCGTAGTCGGCGACTACATCGGAGACAGCACCCGAGCCGAGATCGCCTACGCCCGGTCGCTGGGCAAGCCCGTGCGGTTCACGCACCCCGAAGTCGACCCTGACGCCTGACCGCCCGCTGCCACCTCGACAACCAGGGCCGGCAGCCCGCCGCCTGACCGTCTCGCGGTGGCTTCGGCTGCCGCCCACCCCACACCCTCCGCAGGCATCCCTTGGAATTGATCATCTAGTCAAGATCACTTCGACGACAGTCCTAGCTAGGGGGTGTCTCTTTGGTCGGTACTGATGTCGCTGGGGAACGGGCCGCGCCCGGGCTTTGGGCAGTGATGTCAGTAAACGAGCCATTCCCTGCTGGGGAGGGGGCCTCCCCAGCTGTCCACGCTCGTGTCAGCCCACTCGGGCGCCACCATGACGGGGCGGGTGCGGGTGAAGTCGCCGTTCTGCTGGCAACGCATGACCAGGCCGAGGCCGGGAAGGCCAGCCTCTCCGTTCAGGCCGAAGCGCAGCCTGCCTTCGTGGGTATCAGCGCCTGCTTCCAGCCACGGCGTGAGCTCCGACGGCAGTCGGCCTACCAGCCGGACCTCTCCAAAGGAGATCTGAGGTCCGTGGCAGGCGTCGATGGCGACTGCGGCCAGTGTCCAGTCTTCCGGGCGGTAGTAGGTGTCGACGCCCAAGCTGGAGAAAGGCACCCACTGCTCACTCGGGTCCCGACCGCTGATCGGCTCCTGCAATGCGGCAGCGACCTCCTCCACCGTCTGCCCGAACCGCAAGGGCCCTACGCCTTTAAGGGGATTCCAGGTCCATTGCTCTCGGTCTTCGTCCGGGACCACCGTGCGCTCCAGCCACATGAACGACTCCTCCTGACAACCCGGACGCATACGCCCGGGATTCTCTCAGGTCCGCCGTTGCGCGGTTCCTGGACCTCGCGCCCAGGTGATGATGGCGGGGAGGTGGAGTGCGGCTTGGCAGGCGATGGCAAGTTCGTCGGTTCGCATGGCCAGGCCGCGCCATTGCTTGAGCCGGTTGATGCATCGTTCGACCGTGTTGCGCTGCTTGTATATCTCGGCGTCGAAACCTGGTGGCCGACCACCAATACGGCCTCGCCGCAGGCGGTGGCGGACTCGGTCGGAAGGCTGAGGGATGACTGGACGGATCCCGCGTCGGCGAAGGTGGCTCCGGATCGCGCGGGATGAATACGCCCGATCCGCCAGCACGGCATCCGGCCGGGTCCTCGGTCGTCCCGGCCCGCTTCGCGGAACTCGGATGCCGGCCATGGCGGCTTCGAAGGCCGGCGCATCACCCGCCTGTCCGGCGGTGACACGGAGGACCAAGGGCCGTGCGTGGCTGTCGCTGGCGAGATGGACTTTCGTACTCAGGCCACCGCGGGAACGACCGAGCGCATGGCCGTCGGGCTCAGCCTGCTCCGGAGCCCCTTTTTCCTGGCTCCGGCGGCGTGCTGGTGGGCTCGGCAGACGGTGGAGTCCACCGAGACCGTCCAGCCGATGTCATCAGTGTCGTCGGCTGCTGTGAGGAGCGTGGCGAGGATCTGCTCCCAAGTGCCATCCATGGCCCACCTGAGCAGCCGTTTATGAGCGGTCTGGAATGCCCCCAGCTCGTCCGGCAGGTCCCGCCAAGGCGAGCCGGTGCGGTACTTCCAGGCGATGGCCTTTCCAGAGTTCGACGATGGTCGGCCCAACGCCGCCCACGGACCGGATCGGCCGGCTTCAACGGCTCGATCCGATCCCACATCGCATCAGTGATCACCAATCGGACAGACACATCCGATCAACAGACAAGCAGATCAAGGAGACACGCTCTAGCGGGACGGGCGCAGGGCGCGCTTGATGGGCCGTCCCACGGCACTGCGGGCCCGCTGGTAGGCGGAGCGCTGGACGGGCAGGGCATTGTTCTTCGCTGTTTTCCGCTTGAGCTGGATGTGCTGGGCGGTGAGCTCCGTCAGTTGTGTCTGGAGCCAGCTGAGCCGCCCGCTCATCGCGGGGGCGTCGGCCCCGATCCACGGGCGGACGCCAGGAGGAAGGGCAAGCGTGCTCATGCGGCGGTCGAACTCCGTGCCGCCGTCCCCGTGCGTGAAGGTGTTCTCCAGGCCGTTCTTGTCGAGGAAGTTCACGAACCGGTCGAACCGCTCCCGGTGGCCGCGCATCAGCGGTCCGAAGTCCGCCTCGGCGTAGAGGTCGGCGGGGTCGAGGTCGGAGGGGACCTTCGCGAGCATCCGGTGAGGGATCTCGAAGTAGCGGCACAGCTCCAGCGTCCGGGAGTCGCTGCAGAGCACCGTGGCAGGGGTGCCGGCCAGCAGCGCGGCGATGTTGCCGTGGATCCGGGAGCCGAAGGAGAAGTCGAAGCCCCGGAGGTCGTCCATCCAGGTGGCCGGGTCGATGTAGACCCGCACCTTGTCCTCCCCGTACATGGGGTGATCGGGGTGGGTGGGGATGTCGGTCAGCGCGGCGTTCTTGTGGGACATGTCGCGCCAGTGCAGCTGACGGGCTTCGGAGATGTTCTGGCCGATGAACCGGAGGTGGGGATAGTGCGCGTGGGTGCGGTTGATGATCTTCCCGAGCCCGAGCTTCCGCACGGCCTCGTGCGAACCGTTGATGGCTATCCGCGATTCGGGGCCCAGGCCCCGGCCGGTCTCCCGGATGTCGAGCCTGCTGCCGTGGAGGAACATCGAGGGGCAGCCTATGACCTCCACGTCACGGAAACCCATGTCCCGCAGATACCGCTCGGTGAACTCCCCGCGCACGCCGATGGAGGCGCTGCGGTCGAGCACGGCGGAGACGAACGCGTGGACCGTCGGCTGCATCGGCTTCAGCCGCTCCGCGGAGTAGTCGACACCGGTCTGGGCGCCCACGCCCAGGATGACGACCGGGATCTTCAGCTTCGAGATGAGCTGTGTCAGGCGTTCGAGCGAGCGTTCGAAGGATGGCCGGAAGGCGTTGGCAAGCGGGATGACGAAGGCGTCGTACTCGCTGTTGATGCGGCCTGCGTCGGCGATCCTGGTGGCGATGCCGTTCGACACCACTTCCGTACGCGGTGTCTGCAGGATCTTGTGAGACGCGTCACTGAAGATCAGGTTGCCCGAGTTGGTGGCGAACACGTCCTCATGGAGAGCGCGTTCGATCGGAACGACGTCGTCGGGGCTCTTCCCCGAACGCAGGAGTATTCGCTGTGCACGGGTAACGTTGGATGTCACGAAGCTGAATATAGCTTTACGAACACTTTCGATTCCATGCAGACCCTGCCCAGTTTTCTGTGAATCGAGCAGAACGTGTGTACATGATCGCACATCCGTGGGGACGGGCTGTGCCTTCCGGGCTACCCGGAGGTAGTTGTGGATGTGTCCGGGCAAAAGGGCGCGGACCTGCCCGGTGTGCCGAATGGTCGGACCTGGAGCGGCTCGGTCGGTGGCCCGAGATCCGGGCGCAGGTCGACGATGACGAACTTGTCCGCGATCCGGCGGAGCTGGCGGGCTTTGCCGTGGTACGCGCCCGCCGGGTGAAGGTGTCGTCAGCGCCCAAGGGGGCGCGGGGGTGTCGGGGGTGCGCCAGGCGGGGGTGCGGTTCCGGGGTGTGGTGGTCCCGGTCGGACGCGATTCCGTTTCGGTGGTCGCGGATCACTGCGTGTCGTCGAGCCGGAAGCCCACTTTCAGACCGACCTGAAAGTGCTCGATTCGACCCTCTGTGATCTCTCCACGGACTTGAGTGACCTCAAACCAATCGAGATTGTGCAACGTTTCCGAAGCCCTGGCGATGCCGCTGCGGATGGCGTCGTCGACACCTTCATGGGAGGTGCCCACGATCTCCGTGACCCGATAGGTATGTTTCGACATCATCTGCCCCTCTCGTCCCTTACCACGGTGCCCTACCTCGGGGCCGTGCGCGAGGGAATGCGTGCGGGGGAGGCGTCAGGGTGGGTCTTGACCGATTGCATTGGTCCATACCAAAATCCAGCCGCACCCGAATGCGAGCGCCGCCCGCAGTTCCCCCACACCGGGTCTCGATGTCGTCGTGCCGTGCGCAGAAGGTGGACCTGGTGAAGAACCGCATGTTCGTCGGAGCCGTTGCGCTTGTCTCCGCCTGTGCGCTGGGCGGATGCGGGTCGCTGCCGGACTCGGGCCCGTCCGGCAGCCAGAAGGTCACGATCTGGCTGATGAAGGACAGTGTCTCGGCCGACTTCCTCAGCCGCTTCACGCAGGATTATGAGCATGAACACCCTTCCGTCGAGCTTGAGTTCAAGATTCAGAGCTGGACCGGTATCGGCCCGAAGGTGATCGATGCACTCAACGGCAAGGAAACCCCGGAGGTCATCGAAGTCGGAAACACCCAGGTCGCCCAGTACGCGGAGAGCGGCGGGCTGCGCAACCTCACGCTGGAGTCCATGCGCGACCTCGGCGGCGAGGAGTGGCTGCCCGGTCTCGCCGACCCGGGCAGTGTCGACGGTGTCCAGTACGGCATTCCCTGGTACGCGGCCAACCGCGTCGTGATCTACCGCAAGGACCTTTTCGAGCAGGCCGGTATCAAGACGCCGCCGAGGACCCGGGACGAGTGGATCGCCGACAGCGAGAAGCTGAACAGCAACGGCGATCAGGGCATCTATCTGGCAGGCCAGAACTGGTACGTCCTCGCCGGTTTCATCTGGGACGAGGGCGGCGAACTGGCCCAGGAGCAGGGCGGCTCCTGGGAAGGCGCCCTGGACAGCCCCGAGGCGATCCGGGGCATGGGTTTCTACAAGGAGCTCCAGGCGCTCGGCAACGGCCCGAAGGATGCGGACGAGGAGAAGCCCCCGCAGACCGAGGTCTTCGCCGACGGCGATGTCGCGCAGATCATCGCGGTGCCCGGAGCCGCAGCCCAGATCGAGCAGCTGAATCCCGAACTCAAGGGAAAACTGGGCTTCTTCCCGATCCCGGGCAAGACCGCCAAGGCGCCCGGTTCCGTCTTCACCGGCGGGTCCGACCTGATCGTTCCGGACAAGGCGGGCCGGCCCTCCGCGGGCGTCGAGGTGGTCAAGGCACTGGCGGGCCGTGCGTGGCAGGAAGAGCTTGCCAGGACCATGAGCTACGTCCCCAACAAGCCCGGCCTCGCGTACGTCATCAAGGGACAGGAAGGCACCGCCGCGATGGCCCGGGGCGCGACGAAGGGGCGTGCGACGCCCAACTCGCCCCAGTGGGCGAGCGTCGAGGCCGACAACCCGATCAAGCCGTACATGACGGCGGTACTCGGGGGCGGCGACCCGGAGCAGGCGGCGAAGGAGGCCTCCGCCGAAATCACCGAACAGCTCGCGGACGGCTGACCTCCTCGCTCTCCGCACCGCGGTGACGGTCC
Source organism: Streptomyces sp. NPDC052052 (assembly GCF_040680455.1). Lineage (NCBI taxonomy): Bacteria > Bacillati > Actinomycetota > Actinomycetes > Kitasatosporales > Streptomycetaceae > Streptomyces > Streptomyces sp. NPDC052052. The sequence continues at coordinate 66,267 of NZ_JBFAWU010000020.1, forward strand.
AGGGATGCAGGGCTGCGTCCTGCCGCAGATCACGGCCGCCGGGATCCGGCTCGCCCCGGTCAGGCCGCGGTCGACAACGACAGGGCGAACCGGCCGGCGGAATCCGTCCACCAGTGATCCATTCTCAGGCCGGACGCGGCGAGTTCGGCCTTGACTCCTTCCTTGCGGAACTTGGCCGACACCTCCGTACGGAGCTCCTCTCCGGCCCCGAAGCTCACCACCAGGTCCAGTGCCGGGATCTTCACCGTGAGCGGCTCCCGGGCCCGCAGACGCATCTCGACCCACTCCTGTTCCGGGTCCCAGCGTGCCACGTGATCGAAGTCGGCCGGGTCGAAGTCCGCTCCCAGCTCGCGGTTGACGACGCTCAACACGTTCTTGTCGAACTCCGCCGTCACCCCGGCCGCATCGTCGTAGGCATCGACCAGCACCTTCTCTTCCTTGACCAGATCCGTGCCGAGCAGCAGGGCGTCGCCGGGGGAGAGCAGTGAGCGGACCGACCTCAGGAACGTGGACCGCTCCTCGGGCAGCAGATTGCCGATCGTGCCGCCCAGGAACGCGACCAGCCGCGGCCCCGGGGTGTCCGGCAGCTGGAGGCTCCCCGTGAAATCGGCGATCAGAGCGTGCACCGAGAGTCCGGGCCGCTGCGCGAGCAGGGCTTCTGCCGCGCCGCGCAGCGCGCTCTCGCTCACATCGACCGGTACGTAACTGTGCAGCGCGGGCAGTGCGTCCAGCAGATGCCGGGTCTTCTCCGACGATCCCGAACCCAGTTCGACCAGGGTCAGTGCCCCGGACGCCCGGGCGATCTCCTCGGCGCGGTCGATCAGGATCTCGCGCTCGGCGCGGGTCGGGTAGTACTCGGGAAGCCGGGTGATCTCCTCGAAGAGGTCACTGCCGTGCGCGTCGTAGAACCACTTCGGCGGCAGTGTCTTCGGGCGCCGGGTCAGGCCGTGCAGCACATCGGCGCGCAGCGCCGCGTCTGTCGCGTCCACCGGCAGGGTGCGGGTCAGCAGAAAGGGACTCACTCGGTGGGCTCCTTGAGCGGGGTCAGCAGGACGTCGGCGCGAGTCGCCGTCAGCAACGTCCGGTCGGGGACCGTGCGCCAGTGCGGATCGTCGTCGTAGGGCTCCGATGCCACGACCGCGCGCAGACCGGGCTCGGCGAGATACCACAGGGTGTCGCCCCAGGCCGTCGCCACGATCGTGGTGCCGTCGAGGACGATAAGGTTGAGCCGCGAGCCCGGTGCCGCGGCCGCCACGTCGAGCACCGTGTCGGCGACGGCCTGCGGCAGTTCGTCGCCGTCGGCGAGGCGGTGCCGTACCAGGGCCCAGACCAGGGCCGAGTCGCAGCGGGCGTCGAGAGACAGCAGTTCGGCCGGGGGCAGTGCGGCCGCGAGCGGCGCCAGGGAATGCGGCCACCCGGTCACCGCGCCGTTGTGGCTGAACAGCAGTCGCCCGGCGGCGAACGGCGCGGACGCCGCCTCGCCGTCGGCGTCCGCCTCGGTGGCGTCACGCACCGCGGCGAGCAGCGCCGCACTGCGCACCACTCGGGCCAGATCGAAGAACGTCCCATCACCCCAGACCGGACCCGGCCGCCGGTAGCGTCCGGGCACGGGATCGCCGTCCGCGTACCAGCCGACGCCGAAGCCATCGGCGTTGACGGTTCCGTGCTGCTGGTGCCTCGGTGCCCAGGACTGGTGCACCAGGCTGTGCGAAGGCCGGGTCAGCAACTCCCCGAGGGCCACCGGGGTTCCCACATAGGCGATATGACGGCACATCACAAATCCCTGGCGGTACGGAACCCGGAGAAGATCTGGCGCCGCACCGGCAGGTCCCAGTTGCGGAACGTACCCCGGCACGCCACCGGGTCCACGGCGAACGAACCGCCGCGCAGGACCTTGTGAGCCGGGCCGAAGAACACCTCGGAGTACTCGCGGTACGGGAACGCCGCGAAGCCGGGGTAGGGCAGGAAGTCGCTCGATGTCCACTCCCACACGTCACCGATCAACTGCCGTACACCGAGCGGGGACTGGCCTGCCGCATAAGCCCCCGCGGGTGCCGGCCGCAGATGGCGCTGCCCCAGGTTGGCCCGGTCGGGTGCAGGGTCGTCGTCGCCCCACGGATAGCGCTGCGAACGTCCGGAGGCCGGGTCGTGGCGTGCCGCCTTCTCCCACTCCGCCTCCGTCGGCAGCCGGCGCCCGGCCCAGCGGGCGTACGCGTCCGCCTCGTACCAGCTGACATGGAGCACCGGTTCGTTCGCCGGGACGGCCTCGGTCACTCCGAAGCGGCGGCGCAGCCACTGACCTGCATCCCGGTGCCAGAAGAGCGGGGCGGCCAGCTCGTGCTCGCGGACCATCGCCCATCCCTCGGGGGCCCACCAGCGTCTCTCGGTGTAACCGCCGTCCTCGATGAAGGCCTGGTAGGCGCCGCAGGTGACCGGAGTCGTGTCGATGAAGAAATCGGTTACGTCGCGGACATGGGCGGGGCGTTCGTTGTCCAGGGCCCAGGGCTCGGTGGAAGTACCCATGGTGAATGGGCCGCCCGGGACCAGGACCTCGGACGGCAGGGCCGCCGCGTCCGCGGCCGGGGGCGGCACAGGAGCGGTGAGTACGGCGCCGCCCGCGCGGAGCTGATGGGTGATCAGCATCGTTTCGTCATGCTGCTGTTCATGCTGGGCGATCATCCCGAAGACGAATCCTGACCGCACCAGTGGCCGGTCGTCGTGCAGGGCCGTGGCGTCGAGGACGTCCAGCGCCCGGCCCCGTACCTCCGCGGTGTACGCACGGGCCTCCGTGGGCGCCAGTAGCGGCAAGGAGGGACGGGTCGCCCGGGGATGCTCGAAGGCGTCGTACAGTCCGTCGATCTCAGGACGCATCGCCGGCCGGCCAGCGACGCCGCGCAGCAGCCACAGCTCCTCCTGATTGCCGATGTGCGCGAGGTCCCAGACCAGCGGTGACATCAACGGCGAGTGCTGCGCGCTGAGTTCGTGGTCGTCCACACTCTCGGTGAGCAGCGTGGTGCGTTCCCGGGCGGTGAGCAGCGCGGCGAGGGCGCGTCGGCGGAGTGCCTCGGTGTCTGCGGTGTCGGTCTCGTGCGGACCGCGCGGGCCGGTTGCGTCGGGCGTGGGGGAGTCCGTCATGAGCGGGGCACCTCGAAGTGATCGCAGGCATCGCGCGCCGCACCGGGCGCGAGCAGTTCAGGAAAGTCGTCGGCGGGGCATCGGCCCCGGGCGACGAACCGGTCGTTGAATTCCGCCACCGCCTCCTGCACCGCCGTGGTCGCCCCCATCCGGGGCAGTGCCTCCAACGCGATGCCGAAGCAGAGGGCGGCTGCCGCCCGCAGCTCCGGATCAGCCAGTCCGTCCCGGGCGGCGGTCACCCAGAGCGGATTGCGCGGCGCGGGCTGTGGCCCGGCCGTCTCGGCCAGGGGTTTGACGGTGCGGTACACGGTCTCGGCGGCCTCCGGGTCGTCGAACAGTGCGGTGGTCACGGCGAGCGGCACCAGCCACCCGTCCGGCCCGAGTTGCGCGTCGATCATGCGCAGTTCGAGGTGCCCGCGTGGGCGAACGGGCGGGAAGAGGGTGCTGATGTGGTAGTCGAGGTCGGCGCGCACGGGGGGTCTCGGCGCGCCGGTACGGATCCAGTCGCGGAAGCTCAGGCCGTGCGGCACGGCCCATGGCCCCTCGTCCTCCCGGATGCACATCACCGGGGAGTTCAGGACATGTGCGGCCCAGGCGTCGCGCGGCGGCAGGTGGGCGGAGGGTGCCAGGGGCCGCCACGGATCGAGATCGGTCCAGAGCGACTGCCGGGTGGACCGCCACGGCGTAGGGCGGCCGAACTGGTACGGAGAGTTCGCGAACGCCCCCACCAGCACGGCCCCCAGCAGATGGGACAGTTGCCAGCGCCGCCCGTGACCGAGCGGACCGGGTTCCTCCTCGCCCGCGTCCAGACACACCTGGACGGACGCGGTGGAGCACATCATGCCCCGGCCGGCCGGGCCCGACCGGTCCAACGAGATCTCCATGGCGTCGTAGCGGGGCTCGTGCAACAGACGCCGCGGAGGGTGCCACGGGTCGAGGCCGAGACCCACCGCAGCCAGGTCCATCCGGTCCAGCGCGTCGCGGACCGAGTCGAGATCGGCGGCGGTGGCTTCGATGCACGCCATCAGAGAGCCGGCGGGGCGCGAGCTGAGCTCCAGCTGGCCGCCGGGTTCGAAGGTGAGGGACGCATTCAGCGGAAGGGCCCGCAGAGCGGCGACGGCCGCTTCGAGACGGTCCGGGGGGACGGGGACGCGGGGGCGGTCCCGGTGGTGGATGAGCCATTCGAGTTCGACGCCGACCGTGCGGGGCGGACCGGTCTTGAAGGAGATGCCGTGCAGTAACTCCTCCGCCTCACCCTCGCCGAGGGGTGGGGCCTGGCCGGGCGGACAGTGGTCGCCGGATGCGTCGGATGACATACCGGTGGCCTCCTTCGTCTCGGTTCGTCCCTACCACCCAAACTCTGTCGGGGGGATCGCACAAGAGTGCCCCTGTGTGCCGGGAATTCGCTTGCGTCCGTGCCGCTGGAGGGCTGAGCATGCCCCGTATGCACCATACGGGGGAGTACTGATGAGCGCACGGCTGCGCGGTATCGCGCGGGAGACCGAGGCCATGGTCGAGGTGGGCCGCTATCGCACGCACGACGGGCGCATGGTGAGTATCGAGCGTGCGCTGAACACCGCACTGACGGGCACCCGGCTGTACGGCCCCGAGCCGGTACCGGTCGCGGCGCTCGACTCCGACCGGACGACGACCATGGAGGTCACCGACGAGAGCAGCCTCCGGGCCGCCCGCCGGATGACCGGCGAAGGGCCCGGCAAGGTCGCCGTGCTGAACTACGCCTCCGCCCGCAACCCCGGTGGCGGGTACCTCAATGGCGCACAGGCCCAGGAGGAAGCGCTCTGCCGGGGATCCGCCCTGTACGCCACACTGCTGCGCGCACCCGAGTACTACGCCCACCACCGCGCGGAACGCGGCGCCTTCTACACCGACCGGGTGATCCACTCACCGGGCGTGCCGGTGTTCCGGGACGACCGGGGGCGGCTGCTCGACGTCCCGTACACGGCGGGCTTCCTCACCTCCCCGGCGCCCAACGCCGGGGTGATCCGCACCCGTACGCCCGACGACGCGCACCGCATCCCCGCCGTGCTCGCGTCCCGGGCCGAGCGAGTGCTGGAAGTGGCGGCCGTGCACGGGTACCGCAGGCTGGTGCTGGGTGCCTGGGGCTGCGGCGTGTTCCGCAACGATCCGGCGCAGGTGGCCGACGCGTTTTGGGCACTGCTGTTGGACGGCGGCAGGTTCGCCGGACACTTCGAGCAGATCGTCTTCGGCATCCTGGACCGCAGCCCCGAATCCACCACCAGGGCGGCCTTCGCCCGCGCGTTCGACGGTCAGTTCCAGCCGTAACGCTCCCGCAGCCGACCGGTGACCTGATCGAACCGCTCTCGGTCCAGCGCACACGCCTCACGCCGCATCCCGTCCTCGTGGACGCGCAGCACCCGATCCAGGTCGACCCACGACGGACGGCCCGAGCTGTCCCAGGGGCCGGCCCCCAGCGCCACCCACTCACGGTCCCGGTCGTGCTGCTTGCTGGACAGCTGCACGGCGAGCAGTGTCCCCGCCCCCTCGCGGGCGACGATCAGCACCGGACGGTCCTTGCCACGTCCGTCGTTCTCCTCGAACGGCACCCAGGTCCAGACGATCTCTCCGGGGTCGGGGTCACCGTCCCGGTCGGGGGCGTACGAGGTGCGAACGGGGCCCACGTCACGAGGCTCGGCCTCGGACGTGGCGTGCGGGCCGGTACGGCCGGGGAAGTCCGCCGGGTTGTCGGTGGTGTCGTCACGGTGCTGGATGTTCATCCCCACACCGTAGAGCCCGACGCCTCCCTTCGCCGAGGCCGCAGGGGCGGGACAGGGGGCCGGTACCGACCGGATCCGGCGCACCGCCCCGGTCACCCGGCCGGCCGGTACCGCCGGCGAGGGGTCGCGGATGCCCCCGGCGCGCATCCACGCCGCACCGGTCTGGAAGACTGCCCGAAGCCATGAGCCAGTTACCGAAGCAGCCCACCGAGGGCCCCGTCCCCACCAGTGCCGATGTGGCACGACGCGCTGGAGTCTCCCGGGCCACCGTGTCGTACGTACTGAACGACAGCGCGACCGTCCGGATCAGCGAAGCGACCCGCCACCGGGTCCGGGAAGCGGCCACCGAACTGGGCTACGTACCGCATGCGGCGGCCCGCAGTCTGCGTGCCGGACACACCCGGATGGTGCTGCTGCCCACGGTGGACCTCCCCGCCGACCCCCTCCACCGCCATTTCCTCCACCAGTTGGAATCCGGGCTGCGCCGCCTCGACTACACCGTGGTCCAGTACGGGAGCACCGGACTGAACGCCGACGACGCGCCCCGCGCCTGGGCGGAACTCCGTCCCGTCGCCGTCATCGCACCCGGCACGATCTCCCTCACCCCGCAGGGCATATCCGTACTCAGGCGATCCGGAGCCAAGGCCGTGATCACGCTCGGGCCCCGGCCCGTGGCCGGAGCCCACGCACTGGTCATGGACCAGAGACAGGTGGGCAGTTGCGCGATCGCGCACCTGCTGGAGCGCGGCCGACGCAGCATCGGTGTCGTCATGCCCGAGGAGAGCGGCCTCGGCCTGTTCGCCGAACCCCGGCTGGCCGGAGCCCGGGAGGCCGCGCTCGAACACGGTGCCCGGATCGAACCGCTGCCGCTGCGCTACGAGGAGGAGTCGGCCGCCCGGCTGGCCGCCCGCTGGCGCACCCTGGGCCTCGACGCCGTGTTCGCGTACAACGACGCATACGCGATGCTCCTGATGCGGGCCCTTCAGGACACCGGCGTCCAGGTGCCCCGCGACACGGCCGTGGTCGGTGCCGACGACCTGCTGCTCGGCAGACTGCTGCGGCCCCGGCTCAGCACCGTACGGATGGAGCTCGCCACCGCACAGCCACTGGCGGACCTCGTAGACCGGCTGGTGCAGCACTCCGCCGGCAGCCCCGAGCACCACGACCTGCTGCGGGCCGGGATGGTTGACCGCGAATCCAGCTGACCCGTCCACTCCGCACGAGCAGCGGCGCCGCGACGTGCGAACCGTGCGCCGCTTGCCTAGCGTCGTCACCATGAGCCATCCGCAGAGGTACGAGATTCTGCTGGTACCCGGATTCGCCGAGGGCACCACGGATGCCGCCGAGCCCCGCGGCGCCATCCGTTCGGCGGTCGTGGAGGCGACCGGCGAGACCGGGGCGTCGGGCTACCCCCGGTACTCGGGTGAGGGCGTCGTCGCGGACATCGACCCGGTCACGCGCACGGTCGAGGCCCTCCTGGTCGACGGTGCCGAACTGGACTACGGCCTGTCGGTCCGGGTCCGGGAGAAGGCCGTGGAAGGCAGTGCCGACAGCCCTGCCGACAGCACCTCCGAGCACTGACCCAGAGGCCGCAGCCATGCGGCACCGCCGAGGGGCCCGTCCGCCGGACGGTCTCCGGCGGACGGGCCCCTCGCCCTGCGCATGTGCCCGAGGAGCTACTGCTGTTCGCTCTTCTGGTCCTCGATGGACTTGCGGACCTCGTCCATGTCCAGCTTCCTGGCCTGGCCGATGAGGTCCTCCAGCGCCGCTTCCGGCAGCGCCCCCGGCTGGGCGAACACCGCCACGTTCTCCCGGACGATCATCAACGTGGGAATGGAACGGATGTCGAAGGCCGCCGCCAGTTCCTGCTGTGCCTCCGTGTCGACCTTGGCGAAGACCAGATCGTCATGACGCTCCGACGCCGCGTCGTAGACCGGCGCGAACTGCCGGCACGGGCCGCACCAGGATGCCCAGAAGTCGATCAGGACGAAGTCGTTCTCACTGACGACCTGATCGAAGTTTTCCTTGGTGAGCTCAACGGTGCTCATGCTCTGTTACCTCTTCCTGCGCCCACTCGGACGTGTCCCGGACAACTGTGCCTGTGCTTGCGCTATTCCGCCTGCCCATGTGGCCGTCGCGCACACCCGCGAGGAAACTGTCCCCATGACATCTGCTGCCCTGGACACCGAGTACGACGTCGTGGTGATCGGAGCCGGCCCGGTGGGCGAGAACGTCGCCGACCGGACCCGGGCCGCCGGGCTGAGCACGGCGGTGGTCGAGGCGGAACTCATCGGTGGCGAGTGCTCGTACTGGGCCTGCATGCCCAGCAAGGCCCTGCTGCGCCCGGTTGTCGCCCGTGCCGATGCCCGGCACCTCCCGGGCCTCGACAAAGCCGTGCAGGGCCCCCTGGACACCGGCGCGGTCCTCGCCCGCCGTGACGTCTACGCCTCGCACTGGAAGGACGACGGCCAGGTCGCCTGGCTGGAGGGCATCGGCGCGGACATCTACCGGGGCCAGGGCCGGCTCACCGGCGAGCGCAGGGTCTCCGTCACCGCCCCGGACGGCACGGAACACCACCTCACCGCCCGTCACGCCGTCGCGGTCTGCACCGGCAGTCGCGCGGTCGTTCCCGCCCTGCCCGGCGTCGACGGGGCCCACCCCTGGACCAGCCGGGAGGCGACCAGCGCCAAGGAGGTCCCGGACCGCCTCGTGATCATCGGCGGCGGCGTCGTCGGGACGGAGATGGCCACCGTCTGGCAGGCCCTCGGGGCCCAGGTGACCCTGCTGGTCCGCGGAAAGGGACTCCTGCCCAAGATGGAACCGTTCGCGGGCGAACTGGTCGCCCGGGCGCTCACGGAAGCGGGCGTCGACATCCGTACCGGCACCTCGGCGACCTCCGTACACCGCGCGCTCCCGGACGGCCCGGTCACCGTGGAGCTGGACAACGGCGAGCAGGTCGAGGCCGACGAGATCCTCTTCGCCACCGGCCGCGCCCCCCGGACGGACGACCTCGGCCTGGAGACCGTGGGCCTGAAACCCGGTTCCTGGCTGACCGTCGACGACAGCTGCCGCGTCGACGACACCACCTGGCTCTACGCGGTGGGTGATGTCAACCACCGGGCCCTCCTCACCCATCAGGGCAAGTACCAGGCCCGTATCGCCGGTGCGGCGATCGCCGCCCGCGCCGCGGGCACGCCGCTGGAGACCGACCGCTGGAGCGCCCACACGGCCACCGCCGACCATGCGGCGGTACCCCAGGTCGTCTTCACCGACCCCGAGGCCGCATCGGTCGGCCTCACCCTCGCCGAGGCCGAGCAGGCCGGGCACCGGGTACGTGCCGTGGACCTGGACCTCGCCGCGGTGGCGGGGGCCGGCCTGTACGCGGACGGTTACCGCGGCCGTGCCCGCATGGTCGTGGACCTCGACCGGGAGATCGTGCTCGGCGTCACCTTCGTCGGACCCGGCATCGGCGAACTGCTGCACTCGGCGACGGTCGCGGTCGTGGGCGAGGTCCCCCTCGACCGGCTGTGGCACGCCGTTCCGTCGTATCCGACGATCAGTGAGGGCTGGCTGCGCCTGCTGGAGGCGTACCGGGACGCGTAGCGCTCCGACGGCGTCGGGGAGGCGTGCGCGGCGGAACCGGCCGGGACGATGACGGTCGGTCGGCCCGGTCGTGGACCGCGGAGCCCGTCAGTTCTCCGCAGCGGGGGACAGCGGCTGCCCACAGCGCAGATTCCACCGCCCGGACCGGCCGCTGAGCCCGGTCGACGTCAGCGGGGCGACGTCGAGCCGCCAGAACGCCTGCACCGGCAGGGCGAGCGCCCGTACGATCACCGCCCGCACCACCGCCGGTTCGACCACCGCCAGGACCCGGCCGCCGTCCTCGCCGTACGTGGACTCCACGGAGTCCAGCCAACGGGCGGCCCGGGCGCAGAACGCCACCAACGACTCGCCGCCGTGGCCGGCGGCCGAAGGATCGGTCATCCAGGCCGAGACCTCCTCCGGCTCACGCGCGCTCACCTCCGCCAGCCGCTGCCCGCTCCACCGGCCCAAGTCCCAGCCACGGAGCCCGAGATCGGGCTCGGCCCGCAACCCCAGGGCATCGGCGGTTTGGACGCACCGCAGGGACGGCCCGCACCCATGGCGGTCGGCCACGGGCACCGCCGCGGCGGCCGCACGGGCCTGGCGGACTCCGGCGGCGTCGAGCGGAGCGTCGCCGTCGAAGCGGGCTTCGCGCAACGCGGCGTTGACCGCCGGTGAGATCAACATCACCTGCATCGTCATGACCGGATGAACTCCCTTGACCGTGTGGCTCTCCTGAAGACCTCACCATGGCATCCGGTCCGTGTTCCTCCCGGAGGGGGCATGGCCGTGGTCGCTGCCAGGCGGTATGGTCACGACAAGTACGACGAAGGTGTGATGGAAGTCCGGTGGAAATCCGGCACGGTCGCGCCACTGTGTACCCGTACTCCGTACGGGAAGTCAGACCCGGCACCTTCGTCTCAGGCACCACGATCGGGACGCGTGTTCCCTCAGGAGGTTCTGCCATGGCACAGAGTGCTGCCCCCGCCACCGCCGTACCGGCGATCACCCCCATCTCCCTGAAGGCCATCGCTCCCTGGGCGGTCTTTTTCGGGGTCCTCATGCTTGTCCTGCTCTACTTCGTCGGCGCCGAGCAGGGCGCCACCGCGGTCATCTCCGGTGAAGGTGTCCACGAGTGGGTCCACGACGGCCGCCACCTCCTCGGTTTCCCCTGCCACTGACGTACCGTCCGATCCAGGGAAAGCCCTCATGAACTCCATATCCGTCAGAGCCGTACTCGTCCGCGGCATGCTGTCCGGCCTCGCCGCGGGCGCGCTCGCTCTCGTCGTCGCCTACTTCCTCGGTGAGTCCCGGGTGGACGCGGCCATCGCTCTCGAAGAGGCACACGCCCACACCCATGACCACGGCGGCGGCGAGGAACTCGTCAGCCGCACCCTGCAGTCCACCGCCGGACTGGGCACCGGTGTCCTCGTCTTCGGCGTGGCGATGGGCGGCATCGCCGCCCTCGTCCTCTGTTACGCACTCGGCCGGATCGGCAGGTTCGGCCCCCGGGCCGCGGCCGCCCTGATCGCGGGTGCGGCGCTGCTGACCGTGTACGTCGTTCCGTTCCTGAAGTATCCGGCCAATCCGCCGGCGGTCGGCAACCCCGACACCATTGGCCGACGCACCACCCTGTTCTTCCTGATGATCGCCCTCAGCGTGCTGTTGGCCGTCGCCGCGGTCATCCTCGGCAGGCGGCTGGCTCCTCGCCTGGGCAACTGGAACGCGAGCATCACCGCATCCGCCGGCTACGTACTCGTGATCGGACTCGCGTACGCGTTCCTGCCCTCGTTCAACGAGGTCGGGAAGGACTTCCCGGCAAGCCTGCTGTGGGAGTTCCGCCTGGCCACCCTCGCTGTGCAGGCCACGTTCTGGATCACCTTCGGCCTCATCCTCGGATGGCTGGCGGAACGGCTCCTCGTCCCGAGCGCCAAGGCCCTCCGGACCGGCAACGCTGCGACGAACGGGGCTGCCGCGGCGGCCCGTTGACCGGAACGCCGCAGATCGCCGGCTCATCGTGGAACCCGCCGCGCACTGCGCGGCGGGTTTCCGCTGTCCTGCCCCCGCACGGCCCCACCGGGGTTCGCGGTCCCGCACGGCCCGGCCGAGGGCCGGCTGTTCGTCGACTACGGCCCGGACGGCTGATCCCAGTCGATCCGGTAGTGCTTCAGCCGCGCGTCCTCCTCCACCAGGCGCATGCCGACAGCCGTCATGACGCGCTGCGAGGCCAGGTTGTCCAGATCGGTGTCGCCGTGCACACAGCTCACGCCCTGAGCGCGGGCGAAGAGGAGCAGCGCGCGCAGCGCCTCGGAGGCGTAGCCCAGGCCCTGGGCCGAGGGGACGAGGCCGTATCCGATCGTGACCTGCCCATGGTTGTCCGGTGCGCCGTGGAACCCGAGCCCGCCGATCACGAATCCGTCCTCACGGCGTCGTATCTCGTACGAACCGAAGGGGCTGGGATCACCCGTGGTCGCGCAGGTGTCGAGGAAGCGCTCGGCCGCCGCCATCTCACCGGGGGAGGGGTATCCAGGTGCCCAGCGCGCGCCCTCCGGCGGCTTGCCCGCCCTCACCCTCAGCGCATCGGATGCGTTCATCAGGTGGAGGAGGAGGCGCGGCGTCTCGAGGTCGGTCATGACCGAGTGATGTATCACGTGGGACGAGTGGGCGGCATCAGGATGGTGTGGCGGGCGGGGACAGCCGAACACCCTGCTGCGCAAGTCGCCCGGAGATCCGACCCCGAGTGCGGCCGAGGGCGCTCTCCCGACGGAGGGGATGAACCGTCGGTCGAACGCCCTCGCGCACGCTCGTGCCGCAACAGGCAACGTTCACCCGTCGCGACGCCCGGCACGCCCTCTCGCCGCACCGGACGCCGCTCCTTGACGGTCACACGTTGCCTGCCGCGACACTAGGAGAGGCGTTCCTGGGATCGTGCCGGGTCCTCGTCGAAGTTCCCGGAGAACACGGCGGCCATCCGCAGGTGACCGGTCGCCTCCGCACTCCGCCCCTGGCGCTCCAGCGTGCGGCCGAGCATCAGCCGCGCGTAGGGCTCCACCGGGTCACGCTCCAGAACCGCCCGCAGCTCCGTCTCGGCCCTGCCGAGGCGAGCCGAGTGGTAGTAGGTCCGGGCCAGCAGCAGCCGCAGGGAGACCTGCTCCGGCTCCTCCTCGACCAGCCCCTCCAGAATCCGGGCCGCAGTCATGTACTCCTTCGCCTCGAAGAACATCTGCGCACGGTCCCAGCGGTCGGCGGCCGTACCGAACTCGAAATAGCTGTCGCTCACTTGACCTCCTCGTTCACGGGCCGTCCCTGGTCCCGCCCTGTTGCTGGGCCGGTTGTACGCCCAGTCTTCCTTCGGTCACGCGAACGCGTCGACTTGGTTGAATATTCCACTAAAGTTTCGGCGTGGGTTTCGGTGCCCCGGGCCCGCACGGCCCTAGGTTGAACAGCATGAGCAATCTCGATCGCCAGGCCGCTCTCTCCGTCTGCGGAGGGCGAGGCTTCGTCGTCGCCGAGCCCGTGCGCGAACTTCTCACCCCGCGCCACGTCCAGCTGGGCGAGTCCACCGAGGTCCGCAGGCTGCTGCCCAATCTGGGCCGCCGCATGGTCGGCGCGTGGGCCTTCGTCGATCACTACGGCCCCGACGACATCGCGGACGAACCCGGGATGCAGGTACCGCCCCACCCTCACATGGGCCTGCAGACGGTCAGCTGGCTGCACGAAGGCGAGGTCCTGCACCGGGACAGCCTCGGCAGTCTCCGCACGATCCGCCCGCGCGAGCTCGGACTGATGACCTCCGGACGGGCCATCAGCCACTCCGAGGAGAGCCCCAGGCCGCACGCGAGGTTCCTGCACGGCGCCCAGCTCTGGGTCGCCCTGCCCGAGGCCCACCGCCACGTCGAGCCGCACTTCCAGCACCATGCCGAACTGCCGACGGTCACCGCCCCCGGCTTCACCGCCACCCTCATCCTGGGCGCACTCGACGGCGCCACCTCACCCGGCACCACGTACACGCCGATCGTCGGCGCCGACCTCGCCCTGTCCGGCGGGACCGAGGCCCGCCTCCCGCTCGACCCGGACTTCGAGTACGCGGTCCTCTCGATGTCCGGCCAGGCCGAGGTCGACGGCGTACCCGTGCTGCCCGGCTCGATGCTCTACCTGGGCTGCGGCCGCAATGAACTCCCCCTGCGCGCCGACACCGACGCCGGCCTCATGCTCCTCGGCGGGGAGCCCTTCGAGGAGGAGATCATCATGTGGTGGAACTTCATCGGCCGGGACAGCGAGGAGATCGTACAGGCTCGGCAGGACTGGATGGAAGGCCGCCGATTCGGCGAGGTGAAGGGGTACGACGGTGCTCCGCTGCGGGCTCCCGAGCTGCCGGCGGTGCCGCTGAAACCCCGGGGGAACCGGCGCTGACCTGCGAGAATGCTCGCAGGTTCGGTCGCCGGATGGGTAGGCTGCTCGCCAGGTCCTGCCTCTGTTCCGAGGGTGCTCGACGAAGCGGCAGTCGACCAGTCGGAGGGGCTGACCGAGATGACCGCCGATCCAAAATATCGCCGTCTGTGGGTAGCTGTAGGAGTCCTCATGCTGACCCAATGCTGACTTTCCTGACTTCTCGTCAGGTTGCATTGAGGCGGGCTCTCCGCAGTTCTACCGCTCACAGCGGTGCTTTGCTGGATCGGTGCCGACCGGACTGTTGCTGTCCTTGGAGGAGGCGGGCTGCGCGACGGTGTGGGGAAGCGGGGCGCCTGGCGAGACGTTGTGGGAAGTCAACAAGATTCGAGTACGCCGAGGCTCCTTTCTGCTGGCCGTGCCTGGCGTGGATATGGTCGGGCCGCGGCTGTCCGTGCGCGGGCGGCGGCCGCTGACGCGGAGGCGAGGGCGAGGAAGCTGCTGAACGCTTAGTGAGCGTTTGGTTTGTTGGTGTCCGTTTGGTTCGGGGTTAGGTGTCGCGCCAGTTGGGGGTGGTTTCGTGGGTGAGTCGGCGGCTCATGAGGTTGATGGCGGCGATGCGGATCACGCGGCTGATTGGTGTGGGTGGGTTTCGTAGTCGCGGGCGAGGCGGCGGTGGTGCATGAGCCAGCCGAGAGTGCGTTCGATGACCCAGCGGCGGGGCTGGACGGTGAAGGTGCGGCTGCCTGGGGTGCGGTGGACGACTTCGAGGTCGATGCCGCGGGTGGCGGCGTGCTCGACGGCGGTGTTCTTGTAGCCGGAGTCGGCCCAGGCTATGGAGACGTGGGGGTGGTGGGTGGCGATGTGGTCCAGGAGGTGGGTGCCGGCGGTGGAGTCGTGGACGGCTGCGGAGGTGACCAGGACGGCGAGGAGGAGGCCGAGGGTGTTGGTGACGACGTGCCGTTTGCGTCCGGCGATCTTCTTGGCGGCGTCGTAGCCCTGGTCGGTGAGGTGGACGTTGGTGGATGTCTTGATCGACTGTGAGTCGAGGAGGCAGGCGCTGGGGTGGGTGTTGTGCGTTGTGCCCTTCGTTTTCGCGGACGAGTCGGCGCAGGAGGCCGGTGAGTTGGTCGAAGATGCGGTCGGTTTCCCATTTGGCGAAGTAGCCGTAGACGGTCTGGCTGAACCGCTCGGCCTGCTGGACGGCGTCCGGCCCAGCCTCGCCCGCTTCGTCTTCACCGACCCGCGGGCGCGCGCGGTCTACCCGGACTGGGACGCGGTCGCCGACGAGCAGGTCGCGGCCCTCAAACAGGGGCCAGGGCAGACCGACGTCCATATCGGGGCGCTGATGGGCGAGTTGACGGTGTCCTCCGGGGAACCGTTCGCCGCCCGGATACGGACGCTGCCAGGGCTGCCGCGGGCGAACGGGGTGGTGCGCATGGTCCACCCGCAGGTGGGGGAGGTGCGGCTGGCGCACGAAACGCTCGGCCTGCCCGCCGACGACGACCAGCAGCTCGTCGTCCACCTGCCGGTCGACGACGCGAGCGCCGCCGCACTCGACCGCCTCACCGGTCGCCGCCCCGGCGCCCTGCGGGCGGTCTGAACCCGACCCGGTCCGACCGGCGGTAGGGGCGCGCACCTCGGGCTGGTGATCCGTGGGGATCAGCCTTCCGGGAGCGCTCTCGCGAGGGTTGTCCCCTCCTCGGACGGCCCTTCTTGAACCGCATCGGGTTCAAGGCCCGAGCCGGACGCAACATCGCACTCCTGGAGCTCGCCGGCGAACTCCCGGCTGTCGTCCTGAGCGACCTTCTCGGCATCCACATCGGCCACGGAGGGAAGCTCGGCAAGAACGGATGGGCCGGGTTACCAGTACAGCTCCGGAAAGTGATGCCACACCCATCATGACAGGTCAGTGGGGGGTTTCGTAGGAGTAACGACACAGGTGACCAGCCTTGTTCGGCCCCCTCCCGGGCACCCAGAATCCCCGTCATGAATCACACGGGGAAAGTCGATCAGGACGACATCATGCGAGCGCGGAATGTGCTGCTTGCGTCAGGGCGCCGCACGGCGCGCGAGGAAGTCGATGCCTACCGGGTGCTCTCTCAGGTCAGCCCCGCCTCGTACCTGCCGCTCCTGGCCAAGGCGCTCCAACGTCTGAGCTATGACACCAGCTTCGGCAAGAAGCATCCGGCCTGTCTCTCGTTGCGTGAGGAGGCGGTGGCCGCTGCGCGGTCCATCGATCCGGCCGAACCTGCCCGTGCGGATGTTCTGTACGAGGCCCTCAACACGTGCCGGAGAGAGCTGTACAGCGTGGGCCGACGCGCCGAAGGACTCGCCATGCGTGCCGAGATGCTCGCCATCGGCCGTGCACAGGCCGAACAGTCCGAGGCCCCGTGGTCAAAGGGCTGAATCAGTGGGCTACCGGACTCTCCGAGGAAGGCCGGTATGCCGAGGCCGCCGATACCATGACCGAGTTGGTCGCAGCGATCCTGCCCGACGGGCCCAGCGGGGATCTCGCCTGGTCACTCCTGGAGTGGATCGCCGCTCTCCATGACGCCGGCCGGTCCGACGAAGCACTTGCCGCATTCGAAACACTCGTCAGCATGGAAGCGGCCGAAGCCGCGAACGACCGTGGGCCGATGGCCTGCCATCTCTACTCGCTCATCGGATACGCACAGATGCTCGACACCCATGGCCGAGGCGAGCAGGCGGCCCTCACGCGGCAAGAAGCACTCGCCTTGCTGGGGGAGTTGGCCGATACCGGTGAGCGGAAGTCCTGGAGTGGCTATCAGAGGTCGTTTTGGGCGGTGCTGCTGTACTTCTCCGGCGCCGAAAACGATCGGCCTGCGTCCAATGAACCGCGTCCACCTTCGGGCGCGGCGCTCACTCAGTGGTCGCCCGATGTCAGGCAGCGCTACTTCGACAGTCGTCATGCCCTCCGCGAAGAGGTGGACACCCTCGCTCCACGAGCCACCGAAGATCCGGACCAGTACTTGGCCGAACTGGTCCGCCTGCATCGCGTCCTCACCATCCGTTCCGCTGTCTACTGGAAGAACCGCACCCATCTGTTCGCGGAGAAAGTTCACTCCCTGTTCGACGAGGGAGTGAGCCTGGCCCGCCGACTGTCTCAGCATGACCCGGTAGAGGGGACGCGAACACTGGCCAGGAGCCTGATCGACCGATCGACCTTCCACACTGCCGCCGGCCGGCTCGAGTCCGCCCTCGATGACTTCCGCCAGGCCCTGAGCTACCTGGGGGAGGCCAGCTAGCGCCGCAACAGGCAACATTTGCCCCGTCGCGACGCCCGGCACGCCCTCTCGCCGCACCGGACGAAAGCCGTGGTCGGGCCGGCCGTCCGGCCCCGACCGGTGAGAGGGCGGAAGCGGCGGAAGATCCGCTGCTCCGTACGGTAAGTGCCCGTCTCCCAGGGCCGGCCGCAGGAATCGGCCAGCGCGCGCACACGACGGATAGTGCTCGTACGAAGGCCTTCCTACTGTCGCTCCCTCACGTGGACAGCACCTTCCTCCGAGGAGCCGCAGCTCATGACCGCACCCGAAGTACCCTCCGCAGATACACCGTCCTGGCAGCCGGGAGCGCGTCAGGCCGCTCTGCTGCTGACCGCTGCCTGCGCATCCGTCCTGGGGTCACTGCTGATTGCACCGGTTCTGCCCGAGCTCGAACGCGCCTTTTCCGACACTCCGGGGATCAGCACCCTGGCGCCGATGGCCATGACGCTGCCGGCCCTGGGAATCGCTGTGCTGGGCCCTCTCGCCGGATCCGCCGTGGACCGCTATGGTCGGACCCGTCTGCTTTTCGGCGCCATGCTCGCCTACGCGTTCGTCGGAACGGCGCCCGTGTTGCTCGACTCCCTGCCGCTCATCCTGGTCAGCCGTACGCTGCTCGGGGTCGTCGAAGCCGTGGTGATGACCGCGTCTCTGACGCTTCTCGGTGACTACTTCACCGGGGCCAGGCGGGATCGGTACATGTCGTGGCACTCGGTGATCACCGCCGTCGCCGCCGTCGGAATCCTTGCCGTGGGCGGTGGGCTCGGTGCGCACAGCTGGCGCACGCCGTTCTGGGTCTACGCGGCGGCTCTCCCGCTGCTCCTGGCCATGGTCCTGTCGCTGCGCGAACCGAGCTTCGACCGGGCCGCGGCGGGACTGACCGAGCGTGAGATGAGACCTCTGCCCTGGCGTTCCCTGGCCCCGCTCCTGGTCCTCACGTCGGTCGGCGCGGCCGTTGTGTTCTTTGTACTGCAGGTCCAGCTCAGCTTCGTCCTCGACGACCTCGACGTGGGCAGCGCCGGCATAGGCGCGTCGGCGGCGATCGCCAATGCCGGTGTGGTGGCCGGGTCGCTGTGCTTCGCCCGCTGGGCCCGTCGGTGGGCCGGGCAGTTGCTGGTCGCGGCCTTCGTCGCCGGGCCGCTCGGCGTGGTGCTGATGAGCGTGGGCCGGGACTGGACCGCTGTGACGGGCGGGGCGCTCATTGCCGGTGTCGGCTGCGGCCTGATGCTGCCGTCCCTGTTGATCGGCACCACCTCCCGGCTCCCCTTCGACCAGCGGGGGAGAGGAACCGCGGCGTGGACCTCGGCCTTCTTCTTCGGTCAGTTCCTCTCGCCCGTGATTGTGGCGGGGCTCAGCGCCGCGGCTTCCGGGCGCGACCATGCCATTCAGCTCTGTGCGGCAGTTGGCCTGGGCGCAGGTGTCGCAGCCTTCCTTCTCGTGCGTCGTCGTCCGCTTGCCGTCAGCGCGCAGGACGAAGCGCACGACGCGGGCACCTCGGAAGCTGCCGAAGCCGTGGGACAAGGCTGACCGGCAGCGCGTCGGGGCGTCCTGCGCCCCGGGGCACCTGGCCGTCTTTGCCGGTCGGGTGCCCTGCCGCTCCGCCTCCGGAGACGAGGCCGAGTACGCGGGCGGCGCACCACGACGAGCGGGCCCGCAGTCGGCAGTGGCAGGGGAACGGTACTGCCCCTCGCCCCGGGGGCCGTTGAATTCCACGCGTTGACTTGCGCTTCCCCGCGGCTTAACTTGCACGAAATGTGTTCCACCGGGGCGGCATCCTGGGCCGATCCACCCGGTCGTAGGCCTGAATGATGCACGCACCACAGGAGCCCTCATGACGAGCACCTTCATGGACCCGCCGGTAGCTCATTCTCCGGTGGGTGCCGGGCCCCTGGAGCGCTTTTCGCTGATGCGGTCGACGGACCCGGAGCAGTTCGTCGCCGCCATCAACCAGGCCTACGGTGCACCGTCCGTCGCGCTGACCGAGCCTCCCAGGGGAGAGCAGGAGTACGAGCTGAGGGCCCTGGTGGGCCAGGGTTTCACCGTCGGATACCTGCGGTCGGGGCTGCCGGTGCACATCACCCCGCAGCGCGAGACCGGGCCGTACTACCTCAACCTGGCCCCCAGCGGTGCCGTCCTGGCGGAGGCAGGTGAGGCCCGGACCGTCAACGACTCGACCACAGCCGTGATCATGCCGGCCGGTGTGCCGCAGAGGCTCACACCGAGCGCGGACGCCACCGAGTCCATCGGCATCAAGATCGAGCGCGCCCTGGTGAATGCCGAACTCGCCGCACTGCTGGGCAGAACACCGCAGTCTCCTGTTCAGTTCGCCCCCGTGCTCGATCTGACGGGTGTCGCGGGCAGCGGTATCGCGGCACTCGTCCGGTTCATGCTCGCCGAGGCGAACGGACTGCCCGGGGGCCTGTTCGATCAGCCGGCCGTCCAACTGCACCACATCCGCACCCTGGTGGCCGCACTGCTCACCATGCACCGCCATACCTACTCCGATGCGCTGGTGTCCGCACCCGAGCGTTCACCCCGGCGTTCCAGGGCCTTGCGTCTGGCGCTGGAGTATGTCGAGGGGCACCTGGCCGAGCCGCTCACCGTCACCGACATCGCGGAGGCGGCGGGCTGCAGCGTACGCACGCTCCATGAGCACTTCCAGGACGGTGTGGGCGACACGCCCATGGGGTACGTGCGGGAACAGCGCCTCCAGCGGGTGCATGACGAGCTCCGCATCACCGGGCGTTCCGTCACCGATGTCGCATGTGCGTGGGGCTTCACCCACCTCGGCCGGTTCTCGGCGAGCTATCGCAAGCGCTTCGGCGCGCTGCCGTCGGACACGGCGCGCGGGCTCTGACCGCAGGGAGCGGGCCTCGACGGCGCCTCGCCGGCACCTGTTGTGCGGGGGAGTCAGGCAGCGCGAAAAAATCAGCGGTTCCTCCCATGACCACAACGAGGAGGAGCCGCTGACCTGCGACGACACAGAGACGAGTAGCGCCCATGGACATCGGACGCAGGAACCGGACAGGCACCTCAGGATCCGGATAGCCCCGTTCGGGCGGTCCTTCTAGCGTTCGCGGCGTGAACTCATCTCTCGCTGGAGGCCGCATGAACGCGCGCGACACGGCACCTCGCCACGTCCTCGTCGTGGGTGGAGGAATCGCCGGTATGGCGACGGCCATCGCCCTGGCCGACCGGGGCCATACCGTCGAAGTGGCCGAGCGCAATCCCGACTGGTCGGTGACCGGTTGGGGTCTGAGCCTCACCGGGCCGTCGCTGCGGGCTCTGCACAGCCTCCGGCTCTCCGATGCCTGTGTCGAGCGCGGCTTCGGCATCACCCAGATATCCCACTGCGACTCCGCCGGGCAGGTGCGCGGCCTCACCGATCTGCCGCTGCTGCTGGGCACGGACCGGCCCGCTTTCGCCGGGCTGAGCCGGGGCACCCTGCACGACATCCTCCGCGAAGCCGCAGTCGGGAAAGGCGCGGTACTGCGCAACGGGATGAGTGTGGAAGCGCTTCAGCACACCGCCGACGGCGTGACCGTGCGCATGACCGACGGCACCGTACGCCACGTCGACCTGGTCGTGGGGGCGGACGGCATCAGGTCCGTGACCCGTGAACTGCTCGGCATCTCCGCCAAGCCCGAGTACACCGGTCAGATGGTGTGGCGCGCCATCGTGCGCCGTCCGGAGTGGGCCACCACGCTGCATACCTTCTCCGGCCCTGTCCACAACGCAGGGCTGATCCCGATCGCCCAGGACCAGGCGTACGTCTTCCTCACGGAGAACTACGCCGATCCCGGAGTCCTTCCGCAGGAGGAGCTGGCCGACCGTATGCGGGACCTGCTGAGCGCGTTCTCCGGGCGGGTCGCCGAGGTCGCTGCCACCATCACCGACCCGGACCTGGTGGTGCGCAGGCCGGTACAGGCGGGCATCGTCGACGGCCCCTGGCACCGGGGCCGGGTCCTGCTCATCGGCGACGCGGCGCACGCACCCTCGCCGCAGCTGGTCAGCGGGGCCGCGCTGGCGATCGAGGACAGCCTGGTGCTCGCCGAGGAACTGGGCCTGCACGACGACATCGAGGCCGCCCTGGAGGCCTTCGGGCGCCGCCGTCAGGAGCGCTGCCGACTTGTGGTGGAGACCTCCGTCAAGGCGGGCGAGCTGGAACGGGACGGTTGCCAGGACGAGGCGCACCGGCTTCAGGACCACTGCCATCAGGTGCTGGCTCAGCCCATCTGACCACCCACACCCCTTCCGACACTTCCAGGAGCCGCCATGTCGCACCGCGACGCCCACCGCGTCACTTTCGCGGGCCGTACCTACGGGCTGGTCGACCTCAGCCAGCGCATCTCGAACGACACCTCGTCGATCGAGCCGATGCCGCATCACATCGCGTACACCGATCACCGCACCAAGGCCAAGAACATGAGCTACATGCTCGGCGAGGGGGTGCACTGGCCGCACGAGTGCGCCGCCGCCACCGAGGTCGTGGAACTCGGCACGCACTGCGGCACCCACATCGACGCCCCGTACCACTACTGGCCGCAGAGCGCCGACGGCAGCGAGGCGACGACCATCGACAACGTCGACCTCGGCTGGTTCGCCGGCGACGGCTTCGTGCTGGACATGACCCACAAGCGCACCGGTGAGGGCATCACCGACGACGACATCGTCGCCGGACTGGACCGCATCGGCTACCAGGTGAAGGACGGCGACATCGCCCTGATCCGCACCGACACCTCGCTCCGCTTCGGTGAACGGGGCTATCACAACGCGCACCCCGGCATGCGGCGCAGCGCCACCGAGTGGCTGATCGACCACGGGGTCAGGCTGATGGGCATCGACGCCTGGGGCTTCGACCGCCCCTTCGACGTGATGTCCCAGGAATACCAGGCCGGTGACGTGGACCAGCTCTGGGAGTCCCATCTGCTCGGCCGGGAGAAGCCCTACTGCCACATCGAGAAGCTCGACAACCTCGCCGCGCTGCCCATCAGTCACGGATTCCATGTGACCGCGTTCCCCGTCAAGGTGGACCGGGCCAGTGGCGCCTGGACCCGTGTGGTGGCCTGGATCCCCGAGGAGAACCTCATATGACCGCCCCCGCCCGGCCGGTGGCGCTGCCGTTGAACTCCGAGACGCTGCCCACGGTCTACGACCGCCCCGCCGACTACGACGACTTCATCGCCGAACGGGATGTGCGGGTCCCGATGCGTGACGGTGTGGAACTGTGCGTCGACATCTACCGCCCGCGTACGGACGAGCCGCTGCCCGCCCTGCTCGCCTTCGCCATCTACAACAAGGACCTGCAGGGCCCCGAGATCGCCGGGACGATCCCTCCGCAGCCGTCCTGGTCGCCGCTGTGGTGCGGCCCGCAGGAGGCCGGCGACACCCGCTTCCTCACCTCCCGCGGCTACATCCATGTGATCGGCTCGCCCCGGGGCGTCGGCAAGTCCCAAGGGGGCGGTTCACGGGAGTGGGACAGTTACGACCTGATCGAATGGATCGCCGCGCAACCCTGGTGCGACGGACAGATCGGCATGGTCGGGATCTCCGGCTTCGGCGCCGAGCAGGTGTACGTGGCCCGGCAGCGGCCCCCGCATCTGAAGGCGATTTTCCCCTTCGACCCGCGCGGCGCCTACGGCACGCTGGGCGGCTTCCGCGAGGAGTACCCCGGCGGCGTGGTGCACCTCTTCCGCTATCTCGTCTCCCACTTCGGCGTCTTCCACCAGGACAAGGGCGCGCCCGGCGAGTTGAGTGCCGCGAAGGAAGCCCGGTGGAAGGAGGCGATGAACAACGACGACTACAAGCTCCACCCGCACCTCTACAACGTGCTGACGATGAAGGGCCAGCACCTGCCGGCGTACTTCGACGTTCTGGTCGACCCCTACGAAGCCGAAGGCACCGCCGAGCGGAGCGAGCAGGAGATCGCACGGATCGACATCCCCGTCTACACGGGCTCGGGCTGGTACGGCTACACCTACAAGACCCACCTCCAGGGCGCGCAGACCTACTGGCGGCACCTCGACAAGGCTCCCAAGAAGATGCTCTTCGTCGGGCCCGCCCATCTGGAGCGCCCCTTCCATGGTCTGCACGGCGAGATCCTGCGCTGGTACGACCACTGGCTCAAGGGCATTGACACCGGCGTCCTGGACGAACCACCGGTCCGCTACTGGGTGGCCGGCGCCAACGAGTGGCGCACCGGGGAGGACTGGCCGCTGCCCGAGACCCGGTGGACGCCGTTCTATCTCAACAGTTGGGAGCGGCTGCGTCCCACGCCCTTCACTCCCTCCTCCGCCGATGACACCATCCCGCCCGACTCGTTCGTGCAGATGCCGCTGACCCACACCCGTCAGGTGGCCAAACTGCGTTATCTGTCCGAGCCGTTGAGCGAGGACCTGACCATCGCCGGACCGGCCGTGCTCAGGCTGTTCGCCTCCATCGACCAGGACGACACCAACTGGATCGTCACACTCTCCGACGTCGGCCCCGACCCCTCGGTGCGCACGGTGCGCGAGGGTGAGCGCGACCTCGACGAGGGCCTTCCCGCAAGGGAGTTGACCCGTGGCTGGCTCAAGGCGTCCCACCGCGCCCTGGACCCCGAGCGGTCCACCGCATGGAAGCCCTTCCACAAGCTGACCCGTGCGGCACGTCGGCCGGTGGTGCCGGGCGAGATCGTCGAGTACGAGATCGAGATCCTCGCCACGGCCAACGAGTTCCGCCGCGGGCACCGCATCTGCCTGGAGATCTCCAGCATGGACGCCCCCACCGGTGTGGCCGGCGCGACCAACGCCGAGTACGTGCCGTACCACGTGTGCAGCTCCCGCACCACACTGCACCACATTCATCACAACACCCTTCACCCGTCCCGACTGCTGCTGCCGGTGATCCCTCGTGAGCGCTGACCTGACCCGTACGCTGCCCGACGCCAAGGAGTGGCTGCGCACCCACCTGGCGGAGCGCCGCAACCCGTTCAACGCCATCGACGAGACCGCGGCCCGGCACGCCATCGAGACCCTGCCGGGCACCGACCCGGTCAGCTGGGCCGGCCACTGGAGCGGCATCGCGACGGACTACGCGGACCGCGCGACCACCCTGCAGCAGGCGGGGGAACGGGAGGCGGCCCGGGAAGCCTGGTGGCAGGCCTACCAGTTCGCCTTCCTGGGCCGGTACCCCTCTCCGGTCCACCCGGCCAAGCTCGACGCCTACGGGCTGGCCCGCACCTGCTTCGCGCACGCCACGGCGCTGGACGACCCCGCGGTGGAGCACGTCACCGTCCCCTTCCGGGGCCGGGAGGGCGAGGGGGACAGCATCACCTTCCACGTGGCCCGGCCGCGCGGGGTGCGGCGGCCACCCGTGGTGATGATGTGGGGCGGTATCGACGTGTGGAAGGAGGAGACGTACGCGCGGGGCCGGATCCTGCGCGAACGCGGCTTCGCCACACTCCACCTGGACATGCCCGGCGTCGGCCAGTCACCCGTCCTGGCCGGCCCCGATGCCGAACGCCAGTGGGACCCGGTCTTCAGCTGGCTGGAGAGCAGCGACCTGGACGCCTCCCGGTGTGCCGCGCTGGGCCTCTCGTTCGGCGGCTACTGGGCGATGAAACTCGCCCACACCCACCGGGAGAGGCTGATCGCCGCCGTCAACTGGGGCGGCGGGGTGCATCTCACCTTCCAACCGGAGTGGCAGGAGAAGTCCCGCAACGCCTCCTCGTACCTGATGGACCTCATGGCGGCCCGCGCCCGGATCTTCGGCGGCCGCACCTTCGAGGACTACGTCGCCGCATGTCCCGGGCTGTCCCTGCTCGACCAGGGCGTCCTCGACCGGCCCAGCGCACCCCTGCTGCTCGTCAACGGCATCGACGACCGGCAGAACAGCGCCGAGGACATCCACCTCAGCCTGCGCCACGGCGACCCCAAGACCGCACGGCTGTTCCCCGGTGGCCACATGGGCACCGGACCGGTCATGCCGACGGTCGCCGACTGGCTCACCACCCGTCTGACCCAGGGAGCATCCTGATATGAGCGCCACCCACCTGATCACGCATCTGCGGCACATCGACATCGCCATGCCCGACTTCGAGGCCCAGCACGCCTTCTACACCGGCTCGTGGGGCCTGACCGAGACCCACTCCGACAGCGGCGTCGCCTTCCTCGCCGCGGAGGGCTCGCCCGAGCAGTACGTGGTACGGCTGCGCCGGGACAGCCAGAAGCGTATGGATCTCGTGTCCTTCGGGGCCGCCAGGCCCGCCGACGTGGACACCCTCGCCGAGCGGCTGATCGCCCGGCGCGTCCGACTGGTCCACGAGCCCCGGGCCCTCACCACCCCCGGCGGTGGGTACGGCGTGAGGTTCTTCGACGGTGACGGACGCGTCGTCGAGGTCTCCGCCGACGTCGCCACCCGGTCGCACCGCAGGATCGAGGAACGCGAATCGATCCCGGTGCGGCTGTCGCACGTGGTGATGAACTCGCCGCACCCCGAGCAGACCGTCGCCTGGTACGTCGAGCACCTGGAGTTCCGGCTCTCCGACACGCTGCGGATCGGTTCCAAGGGCGAGTTCATGTGGTTCCTCCGCTGCAACCCGCTCCACCACAGCTTCGCCATCGCCCGCGGGCCGCATGTCGCCCTGCACCACGCGTCGTTCGAGATGCGGGGGTTGGACGAGTTCATGCGCGGCACCGGCCGCATGCTGCGCGGCGGAGTCGAGAAGGTCTGGGGCCCCGGGCGTCACCACGCCGGGGACAACACCTTCAGCTACTTCCTCGACCCGGTCGGCAACACCGTGGAGTACACGACGGAGCTCGAACTCGTCGACGAGGACACCTGGCATCCGTCCATCCACGACCTCACCAACCCCGAGATCATCGACCAGTGGGGCACCGCGAACCAGATGAACGAGTTCGTCGCCGCCCGTTCCTTCAACGACGTCGACCCCGGCCTGTTCGTCGCTCCGCCGATGTGACGGCCGCCGGTCCCGCACCGCCCACGAGGCGGGACCGGCCCGCTCCATGGCCCAGAAGGCGGTGCGGGACCGGCCCGCACCGCCCCCGCCCAGAGGAGAAACACCATGACCGGGTCCGCACTGCCCGCCGACCTCGACGACACGACCGTCACGGACGCGGCCGTCGCCAGCTTCCAGGACACCCCCGACCCACGGCTCCGCGCCTGCCTGTCCATCCTCGTCGAACACCTTCACGCGGCGGTCCGCGAGATGGAACTCACCCTGACGGAATGGGAAGAGGCCGTGGACTTCCTCACCGCCACCGGGCAGAAGTGCGACGACACCCGCCAGGAGTTCGTGCTGCTGTCGGACGTGCTGGGAATCTCCTCGCTGGTGGAGAACATCAATCACCGCATGTCACCCGGCGCCACCGAGGCCACCGTCCTGGGCCCCTTCCACATGACCGGGTCACCGCACAGGGAACTCGGCGACAGCATCGATGACATGGGCAGGTACGAGCCCTGTCTGGTCACCGGACGTGTCGTCTCCGTCGACGGCACGCCGCTGGCCGGTGCGAGTGTCGATGTCTGGCAGGCCGACCCGGACGGCTACTACGACGTGCAGCGCCCCGACGTGGTGCCGCCAGGGAACGGGCGCGGTCTGTTCACCACCGACGACGAGGGCCGCTTCTGGTTCACCACGGTGGTCCCGTCCCACTACCCGATCCCCACCGACGGCCCGGTGGGCGGACTCCTGACCGCCACCGCCCGCCACCCCTACCGGCCGGCCCATATCCACTTCATCGCCACCGCGAACGGCCACACCCCCGTCACCACGCACATTTTCGTGGCCGACAGTCCGTACCTCGACTCTGATGCCGTGTTCGCCGTCAAGCGCAGCCTGGTCCGGGACTTCGGCCGCGTCGACGACCCGGACACCGCTGCCCGGCACGGCCTGCCGCATCCCTTCGTGCATGCCGACATCGACCTGGTACTCGAACCCGCCCGACGTGAGGAGCTCGCGTGAGGGGGCCTTTCGCGCCATCGGACTTCACGGTTCCCGCTCTGGCGACACGCGTGCTGTTCGGCCACGGGCGCCTCGCCTCCCTGGGCGCAGAACTGCGGGATACGGGACTCGGGCCGGCCCTGTTGCTCTGCACGGACAGCGGCCGGGACCTCGCCCACCGGCTGGCAGCCGATCTGCCGGGTGCGACGGTGGGCGTCTTCGACCAGGCACGCATGCACGTGCCGCGGCAGACCGTGGAGGCGGCCCGGACCACAGCCACCGCCCTCGGGGCCGAGGCATGCATCGCAGTCGGGGGAGGCTCGGCCATCGGCCTCGCCAAGGCGCTGGCCCTTGAGGCGGACCTGCCGTACGTGGCGGTCCCCACCACCTACTCCGGTTCGGAGATGACGGCGGTGTGGGGCGTCACCGAGGACGGCACCAAGACCACCGGCCGGTCCGAACGCGTACGCCCCGTCGCCGTGGTCTACGACCCCGGCCTGACGGTCTCCCTGCCGGTCGAGGTGTCCGTGACCAGCGGCTTGAACGCCATCGCGCATGCGGCCGAGGCTCTCTACGCCCCTGACCGCTCGCCGTTGACCGATCTGATGGCGGGGGAGGCGGTGGGAGTGATGGCCGAGGCACTCCTCGGTATCGCGGCAGACCCCACCGACGCGAACTCCCGGGCGAGCGCCCTGTACGCCGCGTGGCTGTGCGGCATGTGCCTGGGCCTGACGACCATGTCGCTGCACCACAAGCTGTGCCACGCGCTGGGCGGCAGTCTGGACCTCCCGCACGCCCCCACGCACGCGGTCCTCCTGCCCCACACCCTGGCCTTCAACCTGGCCGCCGCACCCATGGCCCGCAGCCGCCTGACCCAGGCCCTGCGGCACGAGGACCCGCCGACCGGGCTGTGGGAACTCAACCAACGACTCGGAGTGCCCGCATCCTTGCGGGAGTTGGGCGCCGACGAGGCGGGCCTGACCGCCGTCGTCGAACAAACCCTTGCCGTTCCCTATGCCAATCCCCGCCCCGTGGACCGCGACGCTCTCGACGCCATCCTCACCCCGGCACTGCACGGCGGCGCCCCGGCCACCGCATGAAGGAGCATCCCCGCATGGCCCCTCTCTTCCCGGCCCTGACCCCCGCCTCGACACGAACAGCGGTCCGGTTCGACGACCACACCATGACGTACGGCGAGCTCAGCGCGGCAGCCACCGCCCTGGCACACCGCATCGGAGCCGCCCAACGCGTCGCGATCTGGGCCACCTCCTCGCCGGAGACCGTGGTCGCCGTGGTGGCCGCACTGCTGGCCGGGGTACCGGCCGTCCCTCTCAACCCCAAGTCCGGCGAGAAGGAACTCGGCCACATCCTGAACGACAGCACACCCACCTGCGTCCTGGCCGCGTCCTCCGCCGAACTGCCACCGGCCCTGGCAGGGGTGCCCCGCACCGACGTCGTCACCCGCCCCGGTGCCGTTCCTGCCACGCCCGTCACCGAACCGGCCGACGACAACACGGCGGCCCTGATCGTGTACACCTCCGGAACCACCGGACCGCCGAAGGGAGTTGTCCTGCCACGCCGTGCCCTGACGGCGACCCTGGACGGCCTGGCCGATGTCTGGCAGTGGACCGCCGACGACACCGTGGCCCACGGTCTGCCCCTCTTCCATGTGCACGGCCTCGTCCTGGGGGTACTCGGACCACTGCGGCGCGGGGGCACGGTCCGTCATCTGGGACGTTTCAGCACCGACGGCGTCACCCGTGCACTGTCCTCCGGCGCCACCATGCTCTTCGGCGTACCGACGATGTACCACCGCATCGCGGAGGAACTGCCGGGCGATCCCTCGTTGGCGAAAGCCCTGTCGGCGGCCCGCCTCCTCGTCTCCGGTTCCGCGGCTCTCCCCGTCCACGACCACGAGCGCATCACCGCGGCCACCGGCCGAACCGTCATCGAGCGATACGGCATGTCGGAGACGCTGATGAACACCAGCGTACGCATCGACGGCACGCCCACGACCGGCACCGTCGGCCACCCCCTGCCCGGCGTCGAACTGCGACTGGTCGACGACACGGACACCGAACTGGCCGACGACGGAACGGATTCCGTCGGCGAGATCCAGGTGCGCGGCCCGAACCTCTTCACCGAGTACCTCGGCCGGCCGGATGCCACGGCCGTCGCATTCACCGCCGACGGTTGGTTCCGTACCGGCGACATGGCGGTCCGCGACCCCGACGGATCGATCCGCATCGTCGGCCGACGGGCGACCGATCTGATCAAGAGCGGCGGCTACAAGATCGGAGCGGGCGAGATCGAGAACGCCCTGCTCGAACACCCTGCCGTCCAGGAAGCCGCGGTCACCGGCGAACCCGACGACGACCTCGGCGAGCGCATCGTCGCCTGGGTGGTGCCCGCCGACCGCCGTTCTCCGCCCTCCGCGAAGGATCTGACGGACCATGTCGCGCGACGGCTGGCGCCGCACAAACGCCCCCGCGTCGTGCGCTTCGTTACGGTGATGCCCCGCAACGACATGGGCAAGATCATGAAGCGGGCCCTGCATGAGTGAGCGATCGCCGCGCATGTCGTCCCGGGAGACCATCGCCCTGGTCACCGACGACTTCAGGGCGCTTCCACCGCCTCCCGCGCGGCGCGGCGTTCCGGACGGACCCGTTGCCTGGCCCGGATACGACCGCATGCGGGTGCAAGCCGCTCAGCGCACCGCCGAACAGGAATCCGTCGTCTGCGGCACCGCCCTGGTCGGCAGCACACAGGTGGTGCTGATCTCCTTCGAGTTCGGCTTCCTCGGCGGATCCCTCGGTGAACGCGCCGGGGACCTCCTCGAAGCCGCGCATGTCTTCGCACGTCGGCACCGGCTGCCCGTGGTGTCCCTGGTTGCCACGGGCGGCAGCAGAATGCAGGAGGGCATCCGCGCTCTCCTCCAACTCCAGCGGGTGGCAAGGCAGTCGGCACTCACTCGCGCCGAGGGGCTGGCGCAGATCGCCGTCCTCGCGGACCCCTCGACCGGGGGAGGCTGGGCGACCGTCGGAGCGGGAGCCGACATCATCCTCGCCCTCCCCGGGGCCCAGGTCGGCTTCGCCGGAGCGCGGGTGCGGCCGGCCGGCGCACCTGCGCTGTCCTACACGGCCGAGGCCCAGTGGTCGAACGGTGCGATCGACGGTGTGGTCCCTCCCTCGGAACTGCGCGGCGTGCTCGGCCTGTGGCTGTCCCTGCTGACCCGGACGTCGACGCGGCCGGCGCCCGTTCCGCCCGCGCTGGGGCGCAGCGATCTGCCGGATCGTGGCTGGGAAGCCGTGGAGCGGGCCCGGCATCCCGGCCGACCGCGGGCCCAGGACTACCTGGACGCCTACTTCTCCTGCCATCTGCTGCTGAACGGCGACCGGGTCGGTGGTCGCGACGAGGGCATGCTCTGTGGTGTGGGTGAACACGGAGGCCGTGCGATTGCCTTCGCCGCCCAGCAAGGCACGGCGACACGGCCGGCGGGATACCGGACCGCCACGCGTCTCATCCACTTGGCCGGACGGCTGTCCCTTCCCGTCCTCACGCTGGTGGACACGCCGGGCGCCGCAAACGATCCACAGGCCGAACGCGATGCCGTCGGCGGCGCGCTCGCAGAGCTCTTCGAAGCGGTGGCCACCTCTCCTGTGCCCGTCACCACGCTGGTCATCGGGGAGGGCGGCTCGGGCGGCGCGCTGGCCCTGGCCGCCCCCGACAACACCTGGGCTGTATCGGACAGCTACTTCTCCGTCATCGCGCCCGAGTCGGCCGCCGCGATCCTCAAGCGCCCTCCCGAGGACGCCCCCCGTATCGCGGACGGCATCGGGCTGCGCCCCCAGGACCTCGTGCGACTCGGAGCCGTGAAGGGAATCGCTTCGGTAGCGGAAGCAAAACCCTCGAACTCGCCCTTGAACTCCGCTTCCACGCGCCCCCAGGAGTAGTCTGGCCGTCCACTCCGTCCGTGAACGCAACAAGCGACCCTGACACTCCCCGGCCGCTGTCCACCGAACGGTTGAGCGGACTGCTCATGGCTCGTTACCCTCCGGTATTTTCGTGCGTGCGTACAGGTGCGGGCGCGCACCTGCCGATTCGAGGAAGGCGGGTAGCCGATGTCCTCAACGGAAGCCGTCGAAACCACGGAACCGGCCGGCCCGACCGGGCTGGCCGACAGTGCACGCGAGCTGGCCGAAGGCCGTACCACCTCGGTCGAACAGGTGTCCGCGGCCCTGATGGGGCCTTGACCCCGTTTCCTGGACACGGGTTATGCGGCTGGTGCCAGCGTAGTTGATGTTGTCCTGGACGCCTTTTCGTAGGAGATCGGGCTGCGGTTTCCGAGGCGGGAGTGACGGCGTCGGGTGTTGTAGCGATGCAGCCAGCGGAACGCATCGAGGCGGGCCTCGTGCTCGCTGGACCAGTGCTTGCGGCCCTGGAGCGGCTCGCGTTTGAACGTCGCGTTGAAGGACTCGGCGAGGGCGTTGTCCGCGCTGGAGCCGACCGCGCTCATGGACTGGCGGACGCCGGCCTGACGGCAGGCGTCGGCGAAGGCGGTGCTGGTGTACTGGGCGCCGTGGTCGGTGTGCATGACCGCTCCGGCGAGGCTGCCGCGGGTGTGCTGGGCTCAGGCAAGGGCGTCGGTGACAAGATCGGTGCGCATGTGGTCCGCGATCGCCCACCCGACCAGGCGGCGGGAGGCGAGGTCGATGACGGTGGCCAGATAGAGGAACTTCCCGCCCTCCAAGGGGAGATAGGTGATGTCACCGACGTACTTCGTGGTCGGCTCGCTTGCGGTGAAGTCGCGGTCGATCAGGTCCGGAGCCTTCGCCGCGGCCGGGTCCGCAATCGTGGTGCGGTGCCTGCGACGCAGCCGCACGCCCGCCAGATTGTTGCTCCGCATCACGCGCGCGATCCGCTTGTGGTTGACCCGCTCGCCCGTCTCGTGAAGATCGGCGGTGATCCTGGGGACGCCGTAGGTGCCGTCCGACTCGTGGTGCACGGTGCGTATCCGGGCGGCGAGCCGGGCATCGGCGGCCTGCCGGGCAGCCCGGTCCGCGGCCGTCGCACGCCAGTAATAGAAGCTGGAACGGGCGATGCCCAGGTTGGTGCACAGCCGCTTCACGCTGTAGCGGCGGTGGTGGTCGGCAACGAACTGGAAGCGGTTCACCAGCGCGTCTCCCCGGCGAAATACTTCGCCGCCTTGCGCAGGATCTCGCGTTCCTCTTCCAGCTCGCGGACCTTCTTGCGCAAAGCGGCGTTCTCCGCCTCCAAGGGTGTCGGCGGCTCGGTCGGCACGTCGGCCAGGCGTCCCCGCGGCCGGCTCGCGCCGGCTTCCCGGACCCAGTTCCGCAAGGTCTCGGGATTGATCCCCAGATCGGCAGCAACCTGCCGGATCGTCGCCTCGGGCCGCGACTGGTACAGCGCGACCGCGTCCTCCTTGAACTGCGACGGATAGTTCTTCATCACCACGAGATGTCCGTTCTCAGATCCTCAGGATCCAGTGTCTCGTGTGTCCAAGATCAGGGGGCAAGGCCCGACTCCGACCAGGTCAACAACGGTGTCGGTGATGATGCCCGCGGCCAGGACGAGCTGGTCGCGGGCGGTAGACAGCGCGACGGAGACCCCTGCCCGGTCCGGGTCGGTGCCCGGGAGGCTGTCGGTGGCATCCGTCATCGCGGTCCGCAGCGCCTGGTAGGCCACCAGCAGGGCCCAAACCTCCTGCTCCACCCCGGCGGGGGTGCGGGCGCGCAGGACCCGCCCACCCAGGATCCCCACAGCTAACTGAACGGCGTTGGATCTAGACGTTCATGAATGTGAGCGCCTCGCGTCCGCGGGCAGCAGGGCGCTGGGCCAGGGGGACGACAGGCTGGCCGAACGGCTGCTGACCGCGTCTCTGGATATTTGGCGAGGGCAGCCACTGGCGGACATACAGGCAGGTCCGTTGCTCGAACCGGCCGTGACGTACTTGGAGGAGAGCCGGCTTACAGTCCTGCAGCAACGCGTGGAGGTCAAGTTCCGGCTTGGCCTCCACCACGAAATTCCTGCGGAACTCGCAGTCCTGGTATCGGAATACCCAACCAACGAGATATTCCATGCTCGCACTTTACCGATGCGGCCGGTGCACCGAAGCGTTGGACGTCTACCAACAGCTGCGCGAATATTTTGTGGAGGAACTCGGTATCGACCCTTCAACGAAGACGAGGGTGGCCTGCTCTCCGACTGCTGCCCGCTCACCGGTGCGAGGCTGGACGAGTACCTGGCGAGCAGGCCCGCGACCTGACCGCTCGCACCACCCGAACGGAGCGGCTTCGCCCCGTACGGAGGCGCGAGCCGCGCATCTCCCTCAGCGGAGGCCGTAGTAAAGGGAGTTGTGCGTGGTGTCCGGAAGGTACAGCACATCGTGACCGTCCGAGTCACGTCGCACCGCGAGCCGGTCCGCGCTCACGCCCGGGGCGGCGGACTGCGCGGTCCAGGCCCCGTCCGCCGACTGTGTCGCGGAATAGACCCGGTCGGTGCCCGAGGTGGTCACGTAGTAGATCCGCTTGGTGTCCGTCTCGTCCCAGGTGATGCCGAGGGCGGCCGCGGTCTGTCCACCGGCGTACACGATCTTGCCGACCCAGTCGCTGCCGCTCGGATAGGCGTAGTACACACGGAAGTTGCCGCTGCTGTCGGCCGAGCGGTAGCGGTAGGCGACCTTCGGGGTGGAGCCGTCGAGGGTGAGCTTGGCGCCCTGCACCGTGGGACCGGTGTACGCGTTGTCGATGCTCCACTCCTCGCCCGCGGTGAGGTCCTGGATCACGTCGGAGGTGGCGGGCGTGACCGGGGTGGTGACGGTCGTGCCGGTGCTGTCCGCGAAGGAGCCGGTCGACGGGTCGTAGGTCAGGTACGAGAGCTGGTGGCGGAACGCGGTCGCCGGCGCCTTCGCCCACTCGTAGAGGAGGTGCACGCGGCCGGAGGCGTCCACGGTGATGTCGTCGGGGTACACGGAGCGGTTCAGTGCGCCGGCGAAGGTCGCGACCGTGCTCCAGCGGGAGTTGGCGTTGTCCCAGCGGTACAGCTTGCCGGGGCGTTGGTCGGCGCCCGCACCGACGCGGGCGGCCAGATACAGGTCACCGTTGGGTGCGGTGGTGATCACCGGGTAGGTGATGCCCACGCCCTGGTCGGGCAGTTCGGATGCGTGGTCGGTGACGTCGCCGCCGGGGGCCTCGGTGCGGAAGTAGCGCCAGGCGTTGGCGTGCATGGAGGTGAAGACGTGCAGACGGCCGCTGCCGTCGCGGGCGATCGACGGCTGGTTGTGCCCGTTGTCGTCGGGGAACTCGGCCTGCTGTCCGTCGCTGTTCAGCAGCGGCAGCCGGCTCCAGACCCCGTCCGGGTCGCGCCGTGCGATGGCGGGCCGGTGCGTCGCAGCCGTCGAGCCCGGCTCGTTGAAGGCGAAGTAGGTGTACTGGCCGCGGCCCTTGTACGTGGCGACCGGCGTCCACCAGGCGGCCTGGTTCGACGAGTCCATCGCGTACGGCACCTTCTCGATCACCGTCGCCGCGGCTGCCGTGCTCTGCGCGGTGTCGGCTGCCCCGGCGGCCGGGACGGGCAGGAGCAGGGCGGCCAGGGCCGTGGCGGTGTACGTGCGTACCGTGGGACGTCGCAAGATGAGCTCCTTCGCGGGTGCGTGCGTGGAGATGACGCGGACGGCGGCGGCCCGAGGGCCGGCCGGCGCGTCGTCGTGCGGGGTGGGTACGGAGCGGGGCCCGGCGAGGGCCGTGCGGCGTTCGCCGGGCCCGAAAACGACCTAGGGTCTTTCGTTTGGATCAGGGTGGATCAGGGAGCGGGGTCCGGTGCCGTGCATCGCAAGGCGGAGGAGGGAGTCAGATGGGGTCTCCCCTGCTCGAGCGCAGCCGAGAGCTTGGGGAAGGAGCCATGCCGACCGACGACAACGCGGCGAGGTGCGGTGCCGGGGCACGCGAGCCCGGCCTGATCCAAACGAGAGGCCCTAACGCTTGATGAGCGCGGCGGCCTCCTCGCCGGCCTGCTTCATCGCGTCCTTCGGCTTCGACTTGCCGACGAGAACGGCCTGCACCTGCTTGGCGACGGCCTCCTCGATCTGGGCATTCTGTGCGAACTGCCAGAACGGGCTGCCGGTCGCCGTCTTGGTGATCTTCTGGGTCCATTCCGTGGTGAAGGTGTCCTTGGCGACTTCGGGAGCGGCCAGACCCGCGGTGGTGGACGGCGGCAGAGCGCGCTCGGCGAAGTACTGCGAGGTGGTGGCCTGGTCGGTGGTGGTGTGCAGCGCGAACTCGGTCGCCGCGTCCTGCCCCTTGCCCTTCACGATCGCGATCACGCCGCCCCACAGCAGCGCCTGCGGCGTGTCCCCGGCCTTGAGTACCGGACGCTCCATCGGCTGCATCGCGTCGGCCAGCGTCTTGTCCTTGGACTGGGCGGAGGTCACGCCCTTGCCTATGATCGCGTCGTCGTAGAAGGCGGCCTTGCCCTGTCCGAACAGGGCGCGCGCGTCGAAGCGGTCCACGTCGGCGGCGATCAGCTTCTCGTCGTGCAGCTTCTTGTACCAGGTGACCGCGTCGATCGAGGCGTCGTCGCCTATCGTGACCTTCCCGCCGTCGAGCAGCTTGCAGCCGAAGGTCTGCATCCACGGGAAGATGTCCTTGAGCTGCGCGACCTTGGTGGCAGCGGCATACGGAACGACACCGCCGCCGAGCCCCTTCAGCTCCCGCAGCGCGGCCTCGAACTCCTCGACCGTGGTGGGGTGCTTCTTGATCCCGGCCTTCTCCAGGAGCTGGGAGTTGGCGATCACACCGATCGATCCGGTGTTCCACGGCAGACCGTACTGTGTGCCGTCGTAGATACCGCTGTTCAGCGCCACGTCCGTGTAGCCGCCCTTGTCGGCCACCGTTCCGAGGTCGGCCAGCTTGCCCATCTGCGCCATCGCGGCGAGCCAGGCGATGTCGAGGTGCACCGCACCCGTCGTCTCCCCGCCGCCCAGCTTGAGGGTGAGCTGGCTCAGGTACTCGTTGTACGGGTACGAGACCGCGCGGATCCTGGACTTCTCGGCCTTCTCCCATGCCGCGATGATCTTCTCGATCGATGGCTTGGCGGCCTCCTCGTTGAGCGACCAGGAGGTGAAGTCGAAGTTCTTGGACTTCGGGTCGCCGCCGTTGGTGGTGGAGCCGGCGCCGGACGGTGCGCAGGCGCCGAGGACACCGGCGCCCGCCACACCGAGCGCGCCGATGCCGAACATGCGCAGCGCGCCGCGCCGGCTGATGCCAGAGGTGGTCATGATCTCTCCATGGGGGAGTGAGCGGGAGGGTAGGTACGTGCGGGTGCGGGCTGATCCCGCGGGTTCAGCTCTTGACCGAACCGGCGGTCATGCCGCCGACGAGGTAGCGCTGCAGGAACATGAAGGCGACGACCACCGGGATGGACACCACGAGCGAGGCCGCCATCAACTGGGGCCAGGCGGTCTGGAACTCGCCGATGTAGGTGGAGACGAGGCCGGGAGGCAGGGTCTGCTTCTCCTTGTCGGCCAGGGTCAGCGCGAAGATGAAGTCATTCCATCCGCGCACGAAGGCGAAGAGTCCTGCGGCGATCATCCCGGGCGCGGCCAGCGGCGCCACGATGGAGTGCAGCGTCCGCCACCGGGACGCGCCGTCGATGGACGCCGCTTCCAGCAGGGCGTCCGGGATGGTGTCGAAGATGCCCTTCAGCATCCAGACGCACAGCGGCATGGTGAACGTGGTGAAGGAGAGCACCAGGGCGGCGTACGTGTTGAGCATGCCGAAGCTGGAGAAGACGGTGTACAGCGTCACCAGCAGCAGTGCCTGGGGGAACATCTGGGAGGCCAGCACCAGGTGCATGAGCGACCGCCGCCCCCGGTAGCGGAACTTGGAGAACGAGTAGCCCATGTACGTGGCGACGACCACGCTCAGCACCGCGGTGATCGAGGCCACGATGAGCGAGTTGATCATGTACTTGATCAACTGGTCGTTCTCGGCCAGGGCCGTGAAGTTGCTGAGGGTGAGATCGGTGGGTATCAGCTTCGGCGGGAACTGGAAGGTCGACTCGGGGGTGCTCAGCGCGGTGGCGAGCAGCCAGTAGACCGGCAGCAGACCGAAGGCGCCGATGACGACGACCGCACTCCAGGCGGCGATCCGCGAGCGCAGCAGGTCCTTGCGCATACGAGGCCGGGCGCTGCGCCCGACCCGCGGGGCGGACGGCTGCGGCCGATCGACGGCGGACAGCGGGGTGGAGGTGGTGGAGGTCATCAGGCGTCGCCCTTCCGCTCGGTGGTCCTGAGGTAGACGGCGACGAGCAGGAGCAGGAGGAGCATCCACAGGCCGCCCAGTGCGGTGGCCCGGCCGATGTCGAAGCCCTTGAAGGCGGTCTGGTACACGGCGGTCGCGAACGTCTCGGTGGTACCGGCCGGTCCGCCGCCGGTCAGGACGTAGATGGTGTCGAAGTGCTGGAAGTTCCAGATGAACTCCAGCAGGAGAACGATCGAGGCGACACCGCGGATCTGTGGCCAGGTGACGGCGAAGAAGCGCCGGATCGAGCCCGCCCCGTCCATCGAGGCCGCTTCGTGCAGCTCCTTGGGCACGGTCTGCAGACCGGCCAGGAGCATCACCATCATCCAGGGGAAGCTGGCCCAGGCCTTGGTGACGACGACGGCGAGCATCGCGGTGCCGGGCTGCCCGAGCCAGGCCACGGACTCCTCGATGATTCCGGCCTTCATGAGGACGCCGTTGAGTACCCCGTAGTTCGCGTTGAAGATCCACATCCAGAGGAAGGAGACCACCACCCCCGGGATCACCCAGGGAAACAGGAACAGGCCGCGCAGGAAGCCGCTGCCCTTGAGTCCGGTGTTCAACGCGAGCGCGAGCGCGAAGCCGAGCACGAAGGGGACGAGCGTCGCGCCGACGGTGAAGATCAGCGTCTGCTTGAGGATGGCGAGGAAGTCGCCGTCCAGCCAGTAGGTGAAGTTGTCCAGGCCGACGAATTCCCGGCCCGGCAGCCGCAGATCCTGCTTGAAGAAGCCGGTGAACAGCGCCGACAGCAGCGGGTAGAAGATGATCGCCGCGAACAGGGCGAGTCCCGGTGCGGTCAGCAGCAGGGCGAAC
Source organism: Streptomyces sp. NPDC052052 (assembly GCF_040680455.1). NCBI lineage: Bacteria > Bacillati > Actinomycetota > Actinomycetes > Kitasatosporales > Streptomycetaceae > Streptomyces > Streptomyces sp. NPDC052052. The sequence goes on from NZ_JBFAWU010000020.1 coordinate 104,488, forward strand.
GCACCGTTGGAGAGCCGTCCGCTGGTCCGCGCGTGGGGCGGGGGCGCCTTCTGGGGAGGTGCGGCCGTACTCATGGGTCTGTCCTCTCAAACGGGGCGGGAGCGCCGGGGCCCTGGGGGAACGTCGTCCCTGCTCCGGTGAATTCTAGTTGCAGCATGTGGGATCGTTCTCCATATAGCGCGATGGCGTCAACCCTTTTGGTTCGCGAATCGCCGGTTCCGTGCAGGACCGGCCCACTCGCCCCGCCCGCTCTGAACTTGCACTTCGGCTCACGACGGTCAGGTCGGTGGCCGCAACGGAACTTACAACGGATCCCACTGAATGAACAGTGGTTGCACAATATGGATGTGATGTACGTTCAAGGCCGCTCCGCTTCGGCGGGGAGTATCCGAGCTTCACACCAAGGAGGCCGCACCGTGCGGGAAGAAGAGGTCCATTACGACATCGCCGTGATCGGCGGCGGATTGGCGGGGACCTGCGCGGCCATCGCTGCGGCCCGGCTCGGCCGACGCGTCGCCCTGGTCAACAACCGGCCCGTCCTGGGCGGCAACGCCAGCAGCGAGATCCGCGTCTGGGTCTGTGGCGCCACCGCGCACGGCGTGCACCGCTGGGCCCGCGAGACCGGAATCATGGGCGAGCTGTACACCGAGAACCAGTACCGCAACCCCGAGGGCAACCCCTACTACTGGGATCAGGTCGTCCTCGACGCCGTCCGCGCCGAACCGAACATCGACCTCTACCTCAACACCGACGTGCGCGAGGTCGACGCAAGCGGCCCCGCCGACAGCCGCGAGGTGCACTCCTGCACCGGCTGGATGATGGGCTCGGAGCGCCGCATCACCTTCCACGCGCGCCAGTTCCTCGACTGCACCGGAGACGGCCTCCTCGGCCACCTCGCCGGCGCCCGCTACCGCATAGGCCGCGAGGCGCAGACCGAGTTCGACGAGCCCTGGGCGCCGTCCGAGGCGGACCAGGCGCTGCTCGGCTCGACACTCCTCTTCCACACCAGGGACACGGGCCGGCCGGCGAGGTTCGTACCGCCCGCCTACGCCAAGGACCTTTCGACCACGCCCATCCTGCGCAACCGCATCCTGCGCACCGGGGACAACGGCTGCGACTACTGGTGGATCGAATGGGGCGGCGAACTCGACACCGTCCACGACAACGAGCGCATCCGCGACGAGCTCCAGGCCGTGATCATGGGTGTCTGGGACCACATCAAGAACTCCGGCCAGTTCCCGGACGCGGCGAACCTCACCCTGGAATGGGTCGGCAGCATCCCCGGCAAGCGCGAGTACCGCCGCTTCCTCGGCGACTACGTCCTCACTCAGCAGGACATCCTCCAGCAGCGCCAGTTCGCCGACCGGATCGCCTTCGGCGGCTGGTCCGTCGACCTCCACCCCGTACAGGGCATGTACGCCGACGAGCCCGGCGCGCGCCAGCGGTACGCGGACGGCATCTTCCACATTCCGCTGCGCTCCCTGTACTCGGCGAACGTCACGAACCTGCACTTCGCCGGGCGCAACATCTCCGCCACCCACATCGCCTTCGGGGCCACCCGCGTCATGGCCACCTGTGCGACTCTCGGCGAGGCCGCGGGTACCGCCGCCGCCCTGTGCGTCGCCGAGGGCCTCACCCCGCGCGAACTCGCCACCCGACGGCCGGAACTGGTACGCCGCACCCTGATGCGCCAGGACGCCTCCGTCATCGGCCTGGCCGACGACGACCCCGACAACCTGGCGCGCACGGCCCGCGTCACCGCCTCCTCCCACCTGACCCGCCTGACCGCCGAACCCACACGGGAAGCGCCCGGCACCCCGTACCCCCTCACCCGCGACCTCGCCCTCCTGCTGCCGGTCGACCCCGCACTCGACACGGTCGATCTGCTCGTCCACGGCGCCCCGAACGGCGAGTGCCGCGAACTCACTGTGGAACTGTGGAGCACGGGCAACCCCGAGAACGCGGTCCCCGCCGACCATCTCCTCACGACCACGGTCACCGTCCCGTCCGACGGCCCCCACTGGGTCACGGCCCGTCTCGACCACCACCCCGACACCCCGCGGAACGCGATCCTCATCGTCCGGGCCTGCGCTGACACGGCTCTGGTCCTTCTCCCTCAACGCGCCGACGGTGTCCTCGCCCTGCGCCGGAAGGCCGACGGGGACGCGGCCGTCGACCACGACATCCCGGAAGAGGACGGCCAACTGGTCCTGGAATGGCAGGCCCGCGGCCTGCGCCGCCAGACCTTCGCCTTTCGGGCGGCCCCCGACACCGGGGCGTTCCACCCCGAACGGGCCGTAGGCGGGTACCAGCGTCCCTACGGCGGCCCGAACATGTGGTCCTCCGCGCCGGACGGCACGGCCGAGTGGCTCCGTCTCGACTGGCACGACGAGCAGGAACTCACCGAAGCACGGCTGGTGTTCGACGACGACGTCGACGAATACCTCAACAACCTGCACCGTCACCGCACCCCGTACGAGGTCATGCCGGAACTCGTACGCGACTACCGCGTCCAGAGCCGCGACGCCACCGGTGCGTGGCACACACTCCTGACGGTGACGGACAACCGACGCCGTCACCGTGTACACGAACTGAAGGCCTCGGACGGCAGCCCCGTACGCACCAAATCGCTGCGGCTCGTGGTCGACGCGACGCACGGAGCACGGCACGCGCACGTGATCGCCTTCAAGGCGTACGGCGCATAACCGCATGGCGAAGGGGTTCTGTGAAGGCCGATCGGCCTTCACAGAACCCCTTCGCCATGTGCGTCAGAGAGCGCCGAGTGCCTGACTGATGGCGTCGGCGGCCTCGATGACCTCGCGTACGAGGGCGAGGTGCTGCCCCCCGGTGTCGGAGTGGTCCCCGAGCACCGAGGTCGGTCCCCACAGGGAGATGGCGGCGACGACGTCCCCCGAGGCGTCGCGGACGGGTGCGGCCAGGGACGCGCGGCCCAGGGCACGCTCCTCGGCCTCGACGGCGTAACCGGTGCGCCGGACGGTGTCGATCTCGGTGTCGAGGAGGTCGTGACTGGTGGTCGTGTACTCGGTGTGCGCCTCGAGCGGATCTCCCAGCAGCTTGCGGCGCTCTCTGGGGGCAAGGCCGGTGAGCAGACACTTGCCGATGCTGGTGGCATGCAGCGGGGCCGTGTGCCCGGCCTGCGTGTAGGACTTGGGGGCGCGCGTGCCCTCGAAATTGCAGAGGAACATCAGCTCGCCACCGCGGCGCACAGCCACGTTGGCCCCGAGCCCGGTGCGGGTGGCAAGGCCCTGGAGCACCATGCGGGCGGCCCGGTGCACGGGGTGGCGGTTGGTGGCGGTGGCGGCGAGGGGGAGGAGGCCGAGGCTGAGCCGGTAGAGGTTGCTGACCGGATCGCGTTCGACCATGTCGAGGCGTTCCAGGGTGGACAGCAGGCGGGACGTGGTCGACGAGCCCAGTCCGGTGAGCTCGGCGACGTCGGAGACACGGAGTTCGGGTCGACCGGAGTCGAGTGCGCGCAGCACCGAGACCGCTCGTTCGACACTCTGGTTCGTCCCGACATCAGTCCCCCGCGTAGCCATGACCCTCCTTGTTTTGCAATTCGCTTGCACAATCTGCATCAGCATATCGCGCGTGATCGACGCCCGTACGTGCAATCGGCGACCGTGGCAGTTCCGCGACGCCATGCGGGCCGGTCGGTGGCGTCGTGGAACTACCAGGGCACCGTGCAGGAACCCCCGAGCGCCTCGACCTGGCGGATCCAGCCGCGAGGGAGCCGGTCAGGCGGTGGGGCGCGACACCGCCACCGGGTCCGCCCCGGACAGGAAGCGTCGCTGGGCCTCTTCCAGGGCCGCCGTTTCGGCGCGCTCGCCCGGGTGGTCGAAGTGCCCCGCCCGCAGAACGAAGAGTTCGCGTGGCCCGGCCAGTGCGTTGTGCACCGCGAACTGCCCCGGTGGGGGTACCGACGGATCGAACAGGGCGGCGCCCACATGCACGGGGATGTGAAGATGCCGGGCCGCCGTCGCGGCGTCGAAGTACGCCAGGACGTCCAGCACCGAGGGCTCCTCGGCGAGCCGTGTACGCACCGACTCTCCGCTGCCCGTGCACGGCAGCGTCACCCGGAGCGGATGGTTTCCGAAGGTCGGCACCGTAAGGCCGGCGGCCTGGAAACGGTCGTCCCAGGGGAGCGCCAACGCTCCGATGCCGCCGCCGAAACTCGTGCCCAGGTACGTCAGTCGCCCGGCGGTCTCCGGCACCAGCCGCTGCAGTGCGGTGGCCGCACACCAGACATCCGCCACGCACCCGCCGATGAGGTACGACTCCCGGGCGTCGATGCCGTGCAGAACGTGTCCCGCCGAATTCGAGGGAACGCCGGGCAGCAGACTCCGCGTTCCGAGCCCGCGCAGGCAGGGCCAGATGGTCGCAGTTCCCGACGGGGGCTGCCAGGGGTCCGGGGCCGCCCGGCCTCCGTATCCGTGTGCCGACACACAGCCCTGCGTGACACGGCCATCGACAGGGACGGTCAGCCACCCGCCGATACGGACGCCGTCGGCCGATGTGTACGAGACGTCGGCGACCCGTACGCCGTCCACCGTGGCCCAGGGTCCCTCGATTCGAGGCGCCGGGTCGACGCGCAGCGCACTCGCGTAGCGCTCCTGCCAGAAGTCGGCGAAGTCGTCCGGGCCTTGCGGAGCCTCCACCGCACGGAGGCGCGGCAGGTCGTAGCCGTGGGTGGGGTCGAAGGGGAAATCATGCTGGAGCGAGCCGGGTTGACTGCCGTCTGAGGTGAGCGGATGGGTGGGCAAGATCTCTCCTTGTTCGGTATGCGAAGTGACCAGCACGCCCTTCCGGCACAGCACTCGACACGACACCCCTGTCCTGCCGGCGCCGTGTCCCCGGTACGGGCTTGATCTGCGGCGATGCGGTCACGTCCCCCTGGGCGGTGTGGTCACGGCGGCTGTTGCGACAAGGACGGCGGCGGCGAGCCGGTCCAGGGGCGGCGGCGTGGGGGAAGACCAGGACGACGTCTTTGTCGTTTCATCTCCCGGTCCAGGCCGGATGGTGGCGGCCACCTAGCCGTTCCGCGAGTAGCGGACCACCAGCTGGACGTGGTCCGGGCCGCAGGCCCGCAGACGACGCAGGAACTCGGTGCACAACGGTTTCGCCCAGCTCTGTCGCAGACCATCAGCCCGAGGACCTCGCGTGCCCGCCGGCTGAATCCCCGTCGCGATCATCATCGCCCGCGAGACCATACGGTGATTCACCTGGGCCTTGCAACAGGTCGCGGCTCAGTGCTCCGGGCGAACTTCCTTCGTCCCCTGACGCGACCCCCTTCTTCGTCCCCGGCACGCCGACGGTGAGTGGCCCACATGGGCTACTTCCGCGTGGCGCCGGGTCTGCGGTGAACGGACTGCTCGCAGCCGGTTGCTCAGGGGTTGTCAGCCTCGGCATGTCCCGGCCTGAGGCGCGTAGCGCGGCGGTACCGGCCGGGACGATGGCGGTCGGTCGGCCGTGCCGTGGACCACGGAGCCCGTCAGTTCTCCGCAGCGGGGGACAGTGGCTGCCCACCGCGCAGATTCCACCGCCCGGACCGGCCGCTGAGCCCGGTCGACGTCAGCGGGGCGACGTCGAGCCGCCAGAACGCCTGCACCGGCAGCGTGAGCGCCCGTACGATCACCGCCCGCACCACCGCCGGTTCGACCACCGCCAGGACCGGCCGCCGTCCTCTCCGTACGAGGACTCCACGGAGTCCAGCCAACGGGCGGCCCGGGCGCAGAACGCCACCAACGACTCGCCGTCGTGCCCGGCGGCCGAAGTGTGCATGGAGGTGGGCTCTCCTCAGTTCTACCGCTTGCAGTGAGGCTTCGCTGTATCGGCGCCGACCGAAATCCGCCGAAGGCATCTGGTCCCTCTTGCGGCGCGGCCGGCTCGCCGGCGCCTTCAGTACTCCCGAACCACCCGCCTGAACAGCAGCACGACATCCTGAGTTCAACCTCAGTAACCCTGGAGATAATCCCGCCCAATTCAGCCGACGTGGCAACGTCGCCGGAAGGGAATGTGTTTCCGTGAAGGCAGCGTGTCGGCGTGCCTTGGCCTACTGGACGTGAAATGAATTCGACCCTCCGGGTTTGGCCGTTGTGGTGAAAGAGCCGAAGGGTGGACCAACATGGCGAATCGTGTGCTGAAGAAGGTGCTCGTCACGGGAGCTGCAACCGGCTTCGGGTACGAGGCTGCTATGCGTCTGGCGGAAAAGGGCTTCGACGTGATTGCCGCGGTGGAGATCTATGCCCAGGTCCAGACGCTGAAGCGGCAAGCGGCGGAGCGGGGAGTGAGCCTGCAGGTCGAGAAACTTGATGTCACCGACGACGGTGATCGTCGCAAGGCTCTGAACTGGGGTGTGGAGGTCCTGGTGAATAACGCAGGAGTCGGCGAAGGTGGATCAACGGTCGATATTCCCGCATCGAACATCCGGCACCAGTTCGAAGTCAACGTCACCGGACCGCTGCTCCTCACTCAGGGGATCGCCAAGCAGATGGTCAAGCGCGGCGCCGGCCGAATCGTATGGGTGTCATCCAGGGAGGGCCTGAACGTCAACCCCTTCACCGGTATTTACTCCGCTTCCAAGCACGCGATCGAGGCGATCGCCGAAACCATGGCCTACGAGCTGCAGGAGTACAACGTCGAGGTCGCCACGGTCAACCCGGGGCCGTTCCTGACCGGCTTCAACGATCGCATGTTCCAGACCTGGGAGAGCTGGGAGGACGACCCCGCGCAGCGGCTCTTTGACTATTCCAAGCTGGCCTTCCCTCGAGCGCAGTTCGATCCTGAAGCGGTCTATGCGACGTTGACCGCCGTCGCTGCCGGAGAGGTCGACCGTTTCCGTAATCTGGAGCCTGCTTCGATGCTCGAAGAGACCAAGCACCTCCAGCAGATTCCCTGGGAGCGCAAGGTCACGGATGGCCTCGGGACCCGGCATCAGGCCATTCAGCACTCCCTCGAGATGCAGCCTGAGACTCCCGTCGCTAGCTGACGCCGGACCCGCCTTATGGCGCTGCGTCAGAGAACCTTTGTTTTTCGGCTGGTCAGCTTGCTGTCGGGCTCTGCGGAACCTTCATTCGTGTGGTTTGTGGCTCCGCTCGGCTTTCGTCACATGCGGCGCGCAGCTCTGCTACCACAGCGTCTTCGGCGTCGCATTGACGATCCCCTGGGCGCTGGGTCGTTCCTGTGGGGGACCAGCGCAAAGCCATGGGGACTTCCGGAGTCTGCCGCCTACTTCAAAATCTTGAGCAGTTGCTGCGCCAATACGCCGGAAGAGGCTGGGTTCTGCCCTGTGTACAGATTGCGGTCGGCTACCGTGTACGGCTTCCAGATCTCTCCGCGTTCGAACTGTACCCCGAGCTCCTTCAGCTCATCCTCCAGCAACCATCGGGCCCTGGAGGCCAGTCCGACAGCGTCCTCCTCGTCATTGGTGAAGGCTGTGACCTGGTAGCCGGCAAATGGGGAGACTCCGCGCACCCTGGTGGCCAACATTGCGGCGGGCGCATGGCAAACCACCGCGAGCGGCTTGCCCGAGGGGAGCGCCGCGGTCAGCAGCCGACCCGCATCGGCGTCGAGCCACAGGTCCTCCATGGGACCGTGGCCGCCCGGGAAGTAGACGGCGTCGTAGTCCTCCAGGCGCGCGTGGGACAGCTGGATCGGCCGCCGGATCTCCTCCGCGGAACGGATGATGCCCTCCAACTCCAGGGCGATCTCGGCACTGCCCGCCATGTCGGGGCGCAGGCTCATCATGTCGACGCTGGGGACCACGCCGTGGGGAGTGGCGACCACGACCTGGTGGCCGGCTTCCGTGAGCGCCTTGTACGGCGCCGCGAACTCCTCGGCCCAGTAGCCGGTAGCGTGCCGGGTGCCGTCCTTGAGCGTCCAGTAGGGAGATCCGGTCAGCACGAAGAGCAGTTTCGCCATCGTTGATCACTCCTGCGTCCGGTTCGCGGCCCGCGTCCACACCGTGGAACCGCCGCTTCCTTGCCACGATCCCGCACGCAGCGGTCACTCGCACCCGATGATTCCTGAGCTGCGAAGAACCCGTTCACATGCACACCCACGGCATCCGGTGCAGGCTGGCAGAGAAGGGGACGTGCTCCATGGGTGTGCTGAGGCGTGCTCCTGCGTCGCCCGGTCTGCATCGCCCGAGGGGCCCACCAGGTACGGCAGGCACCGGCAGGAAGGAAGCGGGATGGAGATCGAGGGATCGGTCGCCCTGGTGACGGGAGCCAATCGTGGCATCGGCCGCGCATTCGCCCGCGCGCTGATCGACCACGGAGCAGCCAAGGTCTACGCCGCCGTCCGGGATCCGGCCGGCGTCAGCGATGAAGACCTCATTCCGGTGCGTCTGGACGTCACCAACCCGGAGGAGATTGCCGCGGCAGCAACCGCCGCGGGGGACGTCACCATTGTGATCAACAACGCGGGCGTCGGAGGATTCAGTACCAAGCTGCTGACCGGCTCCTTCAGCGGCGCACGCCAGGCGATGGACGTCAACTTCTTCGGCACCTGGGCCGTCTCCCGCGCCTTCGCCCCCGTCCTTGCCCGCAATGGTGGCGGCGCGCTGGTGAACATGCTGTCGGCCGCCTCCTGGGCCTCGCGGCCGGACTATCCGGGATATGCCGCTTCCAAGGCCGCCCAGTGGTCATTGACGGGCGCCCTGCGAGACGGTCTGCGCGAACAGGGGACGCTCGTGGTCGGCGTCCACGCCAGTTTCGTGGAGACGGAACTCAGCTCCTTCACCGACGCACCGAAGATCGACGCCGCCGACGTCGCGGAGCAGACCATGGAGGCCCTGGCGCATGACCGGGTGGAGGTCCTCACCGATGAGCGGACCAGGCAGGTCAAACACGCCCTGTCGCAACAGTCCGGGAACGACGCATGAGTTCGCAAGAGCAGACGCGCCCGGCGATCAACGAGCGTCGCTCGCGCGCGAGGACCTCCCGGCTGTGCTTCAGCGGGGTCCTCCCCCTCGACGAACTCGGCCGGATCACCCTCAAGGCCCATCCCGACGGCCGCATGGTCGTCACCGACAACACTGCCGGGATGTTCGCCGCCGTTCAGGGCGATGCTCTGATCGCCAAGGGCGACGCCCGTATCGCCCCCACCCCCTGCAGCGACCGGCTCTCCTGGCGTCAACACCTGCGAGCTCCCCGCCCGGGCCCCTGATCGCCACTGCCCCCTGACAAGAAGCACGGCGGGGGCGGAAGCTGAAGCGGCTGGGCACGGGAAGCCCTCGGAGGACGGGGCCCGGCCGCGGGCGGCGAGCCGGACGTGAGTGACGCTTCGCAGGTGTGCGGGCACGAGGTCCGGGCACGCCTGTCCCGTCGGATGAGATGATGCCGACGACAGGGCGACGGCGGTCCGAGGAAGCCGGTGAGAATCCGGCGCGGTCCCGCCACTGTGATCGGCGAGCGAACTCCGGCAGTCCACTGCCCCCAGGGGGGTGGGAAGGACGGGGCGAGCATCGACCCGAGAGCCAGGAGACTCACGCGGTCGCCTCCTCGAAGGACACCGGGGCGGATCTCCCCGGGGAGAGGGCGGTTCGGTGTGTCCGAAAGGCCGGAGGAACAGAGCTGTGCCGACATGGTGGGGGCCGGGACAGCGGCCACCGGGGCACCGTGTCGGATCGTGGTGTGCCGGGACTGCTGCTGCGGCAGCGTGAAAGTGGCTGGAATCGATCACGCGCAACAGCTGGCACGGCTGCGTGCGGAGGCACCTGTACGTGTGTCCGACTGCCTCGATGTCTGCGACCAGGCCAATGTCGTCGTGGTACAGCCCTCTGCTGAGGGCAGGGCAGCTGGTGCCCGGCCGGTATGGCTGGGACTGGTCAACGATCCAGGGGCGACCGAGGACATCCTTGCCTGGGTACGCGCCGGTGGTCCCGGCGTTGCCCCACGCCCGGAGATCCTTGACCTGTACGGCTGTGTGCCGCCGCGCCGCTCGGCCTCTTGAACAGGGCTGTGTCGACGAGCGAACAGCCAAGGCGCTCCGTCCGGCCGAGGGGCTTTTCTCGTTCTTCTTCCTGGCCTTTTCCGGCCGCGGCAAGCAAGGAGGCATGTGATGACGGAAGCCGCGCGGGCACCCGCCGCGACCGTGGCCGCAGCTCTGGAGGACGTGGCGACCATCGGCGGGTTCTTCGCCCTGCGCGTCGGCGGTTCCGACGAGGGCTGGCACCCTGCCCAGCACTTCTACGATCGTGGCTTCACGGACCTGTCCTCCGCGATCACCGACCGATACCGCACCCCCGAGCTTCGCGTCGGAGTGTCGATCGCCCACCTCGGACATGCCGCTCGTCTCTGGTCGCCCGTCCTGGCCTGTGTCCTGGTCCACGGAATCGTGCTGGATCTGGGCGAGTTGCAGCGCGCCGACGACGGCCCGGAGCTCAGGCTGCCGCGGCCCGCAGGGTGGTACGCCGACCTGCTTCCGGACCGGACCGCATGCTTGCGCGCCGAAGTGATGTACCACCTGGGTGCGCTGCGGACGGGGCTGTCCGTCAAGGTCGCTCCACGCCTGCTCGACGGGAACACCGCGTCCGCGCTGGTGGGGTCGGCCGGCGTGCTGCTCGCAGCCCGTCCCCGCCTCCAGGACCCGATCACCGCACTCGTGACGAAGCTGCTCGGCACAGGGCGTCTCAGCGGTACGGGGGACCTGACCGGACCCGGCCTGAGGTTCCGCCGTCACAGCTGCTGCCTGTACTACCGCACTTCGGTGGGTACGAAGTGCGGGGACTGCTGTCTCACCACCTGAGGCCCGAGGGCGCACGACGTGCCGGGGTCCGTCGGGGGCCGACAGACGGGGGCGGGGCTCCGGCCTGCCCGCCCCCACGTTCGGGTATCAGACGTGGCGTTGCCGCATGGGGGCGGCCATCAGAACCAGGTCCAGGTGAAAGCGACCTGGTCGCCGTTCTCGATCTCGAACTGGCAGCCGCCCACCGGTGTCGGGGTGCCGTTGACGGATATGTTCCAGTACGCGGAGGCGCCGCCGTCCACGCCCTGGATGGAGTCGACGACAGGGTGCCGCCCCTCGCGGTGGTCACGTCCTGGCCCAGGTCGTGAAGAGGGCCGTCCAGCATCCGGAAGGCAGGGCAGCGGGCGAGCGCGGCCCGTCCCGCCGCCTGCTCCGGTGTTCCGCGTCGCACGCCCGGCCGAGTGACGCAACGACTCGGTCCCGTGCCCCGCGGGCGACATCCGTGTGCACCTCGCAGACCGCGGTGTGCGGTGGTGCTCGTGGGTGCCGGCGCCCGAGCCAGTGCGCAGTTAATCATCATTTATCATTTCGAAGCAGCCGCTGGAGGGTGGCGCATCGCCCTACGCGGCACCGTTGAAAGCGGTCGGTCCGGCCACTCGGGACCCGCCTGGTCCTGGGACGCGGTTCCCGGCAGGACGCATCGAGCCGGTCACGGCTGTCTTGGGGATTCGAGTGCCCGACGACATGTGTCCCGGTGGTGAGGGACAGTCACCACCGTCCGCGCAGGGAGATTTTCAGAGAGAAGCGAGGTAAGTCAGTGATCTGCGTCGGGGGCATGATCGGGATCGGCAAGACGAGTGTGGCCGAACTCCTCGCCAAGGGGCTGGGCAGCCAGGTCTTCTACGAGAGCGTGGAGGACAATCCGATCCTTCCGCTCTTCTACACGGCGAGCCCCGAGGAGATCCAGGCGAACCGCTACCCCTTCCTGCTTCAGCTCTACTTCCTGCAGACACGCTTCGCCGCGATCAAGGAGGCGTACAAGCAGAGCGACAGCGTCCTCGACCGTTCCATATACGAGGACTGGTACTTCGCCAAGGTCAATCACGATCTGGGCCGGATCAGCTCCCTCGAGATGCGGGTGTACGAGGGCCTGCTCGATGAGATGATGCGCGAGATCGACGGCCTGCCCTACCGCAAGGCGCCCGATCTCATGGTCTACCTCAAGGCGGACTTCGAAACGGTTCTGCGCCGGATCGGCCTGCGGGGCCGCGATTTCGAGCAGGACGAAAGCCTTGTCGAGTACTACCGGACGCTGTGGTCCGGCTATGACGACTGGGTGCACGAGCATTACTCGGCCGGTGAGGTCCTCGTCGTCGACATGAACCGCACCGATGTGGTGAACAGTGCCGACGACGCTGCCCGCGTGCTGCGGGAGGTCGAGAAAGCACTGGAGGCGGCCAGGGGCCGGGGCTGAAGACGTCACACACCGGTGCGCCTCCGTACGGGACCATGCCCCCACGTCGGTCATCCGTCCCACGGCTGCCATCAGTTCCCGGCCACCGTGCCCAGAAAGCGGATGTGCGGACGGTCGCCGGGCCCGGGGTGGGTGACCTCGGCGCGCACGCCGTAGACGTCGGCGATCAGGGACTCGTTCAGGGTGTCACCCGGGGTGCCGGCGGCGACCACCCGACCCTGCCGGAGCACGACGAGCTGGTCGCAGTACATGGCCGCCAGATTCAGGTCGTGCAGGGCGACCACACTGGTCACGGGCAGCTCGGCGACCAGGTTCAGCAGGTCCAGCTGGTACTGGATGTCGAGGTGGTTGGTCGGTTCGTCCAGCAGCAGTTCGCGCGGCTCCTGGGCCAGGGCGCGGGCGATCTGCACGCGCTGGCGCTCGCCGCCGGAGAGCGTGCGCCAGGGCTGGTCCGCGCGGTCGGTGAGGCCGGTGCGCTCCAGGGCGCCGCGCACGGCCTGCTCGTCCGCCATGGCCGCGGGGGTCCAGGCGCGACGGTGCGGGATGCGGCCGAGGCGTACGACGTCGAGGACGGTCAACTCTACGAGGGTGTCGGCGTGTTGCTCGACGACGGCCACACGCCGGGCCACGGCGCGGCGGCCCCAGTCGGCGAGTGGACGCCCGTCGAGTGTGACGACGCCGGAGGCGGGGGCGAGGACGCCGGACAGCAGCCGCAGCAGCGTCGACTTCCCCGAGCCGTTGGGACCGAGCAGTCCGGTCACGGAGCCGGGCCGTGGGGTGAGGCTGACGCCGTCGAGGATCAGCCGCCCGTCGAGGGTGCGGCTCACACGGTCGGCGGCGAGGGTGGGCGGCGTGGCGGGCGCCTCCCCCGCAGGGACCTGCCGGGCGGTCATCCGCCCGGTGCCGGCCGTCATCGCATCCTCCTGGTGCGGTACAGGACCAGGACGAATGCCGGGACGCCGACCAGCGAGGTCACCACGCCGACCGGTACCTCCTGGGGGTCGAGGACGGTACGGGCCAGGGTGTCGGCCCAGACCAGGAACACCGCCCCCGCGAGCGCGGTGAACGGCAGCAGCCGGGCGTGCCCCGGACCGACGAGGGCGCGGGCGGCGTGCGGCAGGACCAGACCGACGAAGCCGATCGCGCCCGCCGAGCTGACCAGTGCGGCGGTCAGCAGAGCGGTCACGCACAGCAGGACCAGCCGGGTCCGGGCGACCGAGACCCCGAGCGTTGCCGCGGCATCCTGGCCGAAGGCGAAGGCGTCCAGGGTGCGCGCGTACCCCAGGCACATCACGAGGGCGAGCACCAGGACGGCCAGGCACAGACCCACCTCGGTCCAGCCGGCTCCACTGAGCGACCCGAGCAGCCAGAACAACACACCCCGGGTGGTTTCCGCGTCGGCCGCGGTCGTCACCACGAACGAGGTCAGGGCGGAGAACAGTTGCATCGCGGCCACTCCGGACAGCACCACGCGGTCCGTCGTCCCGCCGAGCGTGTGGCTGAGCAGCAGCACCAGCGCGAACGAGCCGACCGCGCCCACGAACGCGCCGCCGGAGACGGACAGCACACCGCCGCCGGCGCCGAGGACGATCACGGCGACGGCTCCGGTCGACGCCCCGGAGGAGACGCCCAGGACGAAGGGGTCGGCGAGGGGATTGCGCAGAAGTGACTGCATCACCGCGCCGCACAGGGCGAGCCCGGCGCCGCACACCGCGGCGAGCAAGGTGCGTGGCAGCCGGAGGTTCCACACGATGCCCTGCCGTATGGGGGTCAGCTCTGTCGTGCCCCAGCCCAGGCGGGAGGCGACCACGGACCAGGCGTCGCCCACGCCGATGTCGGCCGGGCCGATGGTGATGGCCAGGGCGACGGACGCGGCGAGCACCGCCAGCCCCGCCCCCAGGCCGGCCACGACGCGCAGCACCCCGGTGGCGTCCCGCGGCGGGCGGGCCGGGGAGGACCGCAGCGCGGTGGTCATCCGGCGAGCCCCTGCGCGCGCAGCGCCGCGGCGACCTTCTCGACGCCCTCGACCGTACGGATCGTCGGGTTCATGGCCTGCCCGCTGAGCAGCACGTAGCTCTTCTTCTTCACCGCCTTCATGTTCTTCGTCGCCGGGTTGGTCTCCAGGAAGGCGATCTTCTTCGCGGCGGTCTCGGCAGTCTGCGACTTGCGGGTGAGGTCGCCGATGACGAGCACATCGGGGTTGCGGTCGGCGACGGTCTCCCAGTTGATCTGGGGCCATTCCTGCGTACTGTCGTCGAAAACATTCTTCGTGCCGAGCGCGTTCGTGATGATGCCGGGCGCACCGCAGCAGCCCGCCATGTAGGGGGACTCCTGGTTCGCGAACCAGTACAGCACGGTGGCGTTCTCGGCACGGATCCCGGAAGCGGCCTTCGCCACCCGGCTCTTCAGTCGGGCGACGAGTTTCTCGCCCCGCTCCTCCACCCCGAAGACCTGCGCCAGTTCGCGCACCTCGCGGTAAACGGTGTCCATGTCCAGCGGCTTCGTCCGTGAGCCGTCGCCGTCGCCGCTGTTGTCCTTGCCCTCGCAGTCCGCGGGTGAAAGGTACGTCGGTACCCCGAGTTCCTCGAACTTCTCTCGGGAAGCCACCCCGCCCTTGCCCAGGGTGGAGGCGAATGAGGAGGCGACGAAGTCCGGTTCGGCGTCCAGGACCCTCTCGAACGACGGCGCGTTGTCGGCGAGCCGGGGCACCTTCGCGTTCGCCTGCTCGAGTCCCTTCAGGACCGGGTCGGTCCAGGTGGCGGTTCCCACCATGCGATCGGCCAGGCCGAGAGAGAGCAGGATCTCGGTGGTGCCCTGGTTCAGGGACACGGCCCGCTCCGGCGGAGCCTCGACCGTCACCTTCTGCCCGCAGTTGTCGAACGTGACGGCCTCGGCCCCGGCGGCGGCGGAATCTTCGGACGAGCCGGAGCCGGAACCGCACGCGGTGAGCAACAGCGCCCCGGTCAGGAGCAGGACGGAACAGCGGGCGTGGCGTGGCAGGTGCACGGTGGCGGCTTCCTCAACGTCAGGACCCATGCGCGGGGTCCGTGCGAACGAACGGCTGCCAGCAGGTCTTCGGACTCGGGATCACCCCGGCGGGACGCCTTCCCAGACCCGGTCGTGACCGTCGTCCAGTGGCTGCTGCCCCGCCCGTCACCCTCACCGCTGCGCGTCAGTTCCGGACTCTCACCGGATTCCCTGACTCGTGCACGCGTACGATCGCGTTCACGAGTGCGACTGGCGTCCGGAAGCTATCACAACCTTGATCATATGGTCCGAAGTGCCCGTCATGAGCTCCGGGTGTATGCGTCCGCCGGCGACGGCGAGCGGCTTGTGCGGTTCTCCTCTCGGCGCGGTCGGCTGCCCTTGACCCGGTCTTGTCCCTGTCGGTGTGGCGGGTTTTATATATTCCGCCTCCCGGCCCGACGGATCCAACAACTCGCCGGGGAGATCGGCGACCTGACCACCCGGATCACCACCGCGATTGCCGCCTGCGCAGCGAGGCTTCTTCAACACTCCGGCGTCGGCCCGGACACACCTCTGTCGCGTTGCCGAGAGCGGTCGGGGAAACCTGGGCCGGATGGGCGGCGAGGCGTCCTTCGCCGCGCTCTGTGGCATCAGCCGGGTGGAGGCAGGGGCAGACAAGACCCGGTGCTGCAGGCTCGATCGCGGCTCGTGTCCTGTGGCCCGGCGTCCGAGTGGTGGATCAACTCACTTGGCTGTAAAGGGGGGTGGTCGAGATCGTGCTGGCAGATGACCATCTCCGGGGCGTCCAGGACAAAGACGGACTCCTTCACGGTGGCGGCCGGCCAGCCGGCGAAGCGTTGGGAGAAGGTGTCCACGACGAGCGCGACGTAGACAGTCGCCGACCAGGACTTCACGTGGGTGAAGTCCGCGACCCAGTGCCGGTTGTGTACGGCGACGTGGCCGACCATCCGGACCGGGTGCGCCGTATCCGTCGGACATGAAGGACGCGGGGTGGGCGGCCGTCCGGCCGCTGCTGCCGGTTCCGGCCTGTCTCCAGGGCAGAGGTGGACAGTCCGAGGGCTTTTGCCACCGCCAGAGCTGGACCAGTGCCATGAAGGTGGGCGTTGTCGGTGTCTCCCCGGCATCTCTGCGGATGAGGTGTGAGCCCCTGTGAAGGGGAGGGACCGTGATCGGCTGCGGCGTGGCCCTGGTGCTCGACCGCTCTGATGCTGACAGGTCATCGACTGCTGACAGGTCACCGATCGTCTGATGCGCGCAACCCGTCCAGCAGGGCCCGCACCAGCCCTTCGGCCCGCCCTGGCGCCGCGCCGCCACTGCCGGTGAGCAGCAGATACAGGGTGGACCCGAAGAGGGCGTCCACCACCGCGTCCACGTCCGCGTCCGCGCGGAATTCCCCACTCTCCACCCCCTTGCGCATCAGGTCCGCGAGGGCCTGATGCTGATCGCGCGTGTGATGGCGGTAGAGGGACTCGGCGTCCCGCGGGCTTTCCGCCGCCGCCGCGGTGAGGGCCAGGACGAGAGCCGCGTTGTGCGGATCGGCTACCGCCTCCGCGTGACGGCGGAACCACGTGCCGACAGCCTCTGCCACCCGCTGGGGTGCGGCCGTCGGGATCTCGCCGCCGGGGGCCGTCGCGAGGTAGGCGCGCCGGGTGACGTCGCCGACCAGAGCCGCCTTCGAGGACCAGCGGCGGTACACGGTGGGCTTGCCCACACCCGCCTCCGTGGCGACCTTCTCCATCGACAGGCCTGCGTAGCCGTCTCGGAGCAGCACGTCCCGGGCCGCGTCCAGGATCGCCTCGTCCGCGCCCGCGTCCCGGGGTCTGCCGCGTCGCCTTGCCTGAGCCATGGGGGCATTCTAGAAGCGCTAATATTCGTTCCGTATCGACACGTAATGCAAATGGAGGCGTGATGGGTTCCCAGGTGGTCGTCGTCATCGGGGTGGGCGGGATGGGGCGGGCCATCGCCCGTCGCCAAGGCCCTGGCAACTCCCTGCTGCTGGCCGATTTCGACGAGCGGACGCTCGCTTCCGTGGCGGACGAACTGCGGGGCCAGGGGCACTCGGTCACCACCCGTGTCGTCGACGTCTCGTCGCGCGCGTCGGTCGCGGCGCTGGCGGACACGGCCGCCGGACTGGGATCCGTCACCCAGGTCGTCCACACCGCGGGTCTCTCTCCCGTCCAGGCGCCCGCCTCCGCGATCGTCGAGGTCGACCTGCTCGGCACCGCCCTGGTCCTGGAGGAGTTCGGCCGGGTCGTCGCGTCCGGCGGCGCGGGCGTGGTCATCGCCAGCATGGCCGGGCACATGCTCCCCGCCTCGGCGCTCACCCCCGAGCAGGAACAGGCGCTCGCCCACACTCCCGCCGACGACCTGCTCGCCCTGCCCTTCGTCGACCCCGAGGTCCTCGGCGCCCAAGGTGCCTATCCGCTCGCGAAGTACGCCAACCGCCTGCGGGTGCAGGCCGCCAGCGCGGACTGGGGGCGGCGTGGCGCACGGATCAACTCCATCAGCCCCGGCGTGATCGCCACCCCCATGGGACAGCAGGAACTGGCCGGTGAGAGCGGCCACCACATGAGGGCCATGGTCGAGGCCTCCGGCACCGGGCGGCTCGGCACCGCCGACGACATCGCCGCCGCGGCCGCCTTCCTCCTGGGCCCGGACGCCACCTTTGTGACCGGTAACGACATCCTGGTCGACGGCGGCGTCATCGCCGCCCTGCGCTCGGGCCGCCTGAACCGGGCCTGAACGGCACTCGGTCGCCTGGCTCAGGCTCCCGGGCCGGAGCCGGGCGAGCGCCCTGCCCGCCTGGCGGAAGTCGCCGCGAGGGGTGTACGAACCGGACCAGCGCGGGCGGGCGGTGACCGTCGAGGGGCGAGGTCGCGACGGCGGACCGGAGCAGGGCGTCATGTCGCGCGCCGCTCCGCGCCGTCAGCCCCGCACGGTGAGGCAGACCAGCGTCGCGTTCAGGGCGACGACCAGGCCGGCGACGCAACCGGCGGCCGCGGTGGTGCCCCAGCGGTTCACGTGCGGGCCCATGACGTCCCGCCGGGAGGTGAGGACCAGCAGGGGTATCAGCGCGAAGGGGATGCCGAGCGACAGCACGACCTGCGAGAGGACCAGAGCCTTGCTCGGCTCCGTACCCCCCGCGAGGACGACGAGCGCGGGCACGGCGGTGACCACGCGGCGCGCGATCCGCGGGACGCGCCGGTGGATCAGCCCGCGCATCACCTCCGCGCCGGCGGTGTTCCCGACAGCGGTCGAGGCGAGCCCGGAGCCCAGCAGGGCGACCGCGAACAACATGGCCACCCCGGGGCCCAGTTCGGAGACGATCACCCGGTGGACGCCCTGAAGCGTGTCGGTGCCCGACGCTCCCCGCAGGTTGGCCGCGGCGACGACGAGCAGGGACAGATTGAGCAGCCCGGCCACGCACAGGGCCGCCACGACGTCGGCGCGGGTCGCCGACAGGAGCGCACGCGTCGGAAGCCCCGCACCCCGCTGTTCCAGCCGGCCGACGGTCAGACTCGAGTGCAGATAGATGACGTGAGGCATGACGGTGGCGCCGATGATGCCGGAGGCGAGCAGCACGCTCCCGTTCCCGGTGAGTGAGGGAGTGAGTCCCCGCACCAGATCCCCCGGGTCCGGGGGGCCGACGAAAAGGCCGGCCACGAACCCGACCGCCATCAGCCCCAGGAAACTCATGATCACGTGCTCCAGCGCGGTCTGCCCGCGTGTGTCCTCGACGCGGAGGACGACGAGCGAGACGGCCACCGTCAACAACGCCCCGAGCAGCAACGGGAGCGTGAACAGAAGATGCAGCGCGACGGCGCCGCCCACCACCTCGGCCAGGTCGGTGGCGACGACGACGGCCTCCGCCTGGATCCAGTAGACGACCCTGAGGGGGCGCGGCAGCCGTAGTCCCAGTTCTCCCGCGAGGGAACGTCCGGTCACCAGCCCGAGCTTCGCCGAGAGGTACTGAACGATCACGGCCATCGCGTTCGCGAGCACGACGACCCAGACGAGTGCGTAGCCGTGCTTCGCTCCCGCGGTGACGTTGGTCGCCACATTCCCGGGATCGACGTAGGCCACCGCGGCGACGAAGGCGGGACCGAGCAGACGAAAACGCTGTCGCAGTCTTCCCGTCGGCATGGCGACACCCTAGCGTGAGACCAACAATTTGCTCCATGCTCCGGAGGGACGTATATGACTGTCGCGGTGATCAGGGTGACCGTCGATCCCGAGGCCACGCTGACCTCGGCGGAGTACGAGGCGGGGATCCGACGGCTGGCCGGACTCGGTCTGGAGGTGATCGCGGATTCGGGGGAGCGCCTTGCCGGGCGTGACCGGGAGATCGAGATCATCGCCGGGGACCTCGACTCCGGTCGGACGGCCGCTCAGTACGTCGATCTCTGCACCTCGGTCTTCGGGGCGCCCGCGCGGCTCGGCGTCACCACCTTCGTCAGCCGGGGCACCGACGAGGACGCGCTGGGGGTGCTGAGCCGGTTCGGGGTACGGGGCGACGTCGCGCGCGAGATCACCGACGAGGAGGAGCGCGTGACGGTGACGATTCCCCGCGGGACGTTTCGCCGGGTTCCGGAGAGCCGTCTGCACACCGCGCTGGAGGCCGCCCTCAACTGCGAGGTGCGCATCCGGTCCGTCTGATTCAGGACGCGGCGCCGAGAAAACCCCGCAGCAGGGAACGGCGCAGGAAAGCGTGCGTCCGGGGGGCGCCGGCGCGCCCGAAATCCTGGTACGGGAGCCAGGCGACGGTGCGTATGTGCGGGCCGACCTGGCTCGGGGGAGCGATCTGCCGTACCGGTCCGCCGGGGGACGCCGCGTCCCGCAGGAGTTCCTCCAGCAGGCGCAGACGGTTCTGGGTCTGATCGAAGTACTCGTGGAAGGGGCCGCTCATGTCGTTCCGGCCCCGTGCGCTGAACTTCACGATGTCGGACTCCTGACGGAACCGGCGCTTGCCGTGGACGAAGACCAGGGCGAAGGCGTCCAGCGAGGCGGCAGCCGAGTCGCCGGCCGTCAGGACGGTCCGCAGCGCCCGGTCCATGCTGGACGTGTAGTTCGAGAGGATCTCCCGGA
Source organism: Streptomyces sp. NPDC052052 (assembly GCF_040680455.1). Lineage (NCBI taxonomy): Bacteria > Bacillati > Actinomycetota > Actinomycetes > Kitasatosporales > Streptomycetaceae > Streptomyces > Streptomyces sp. NPDC052052. The sequence goes on from NZ_JBFAWU010000020.1 coordinate 124,742, forward strand.
GGATGTCCTCCTTGGAGCTCACCCGGCGGTAGAGCGTGCCCATCCGTACGCCCGCCGCCTCCGCCACGTCGCGGATGGTGGTGGCGCTGTAGCCGCGGCGGGCGAACTCGATCCGGGCGGCGGCGACGATGTCGTCCCGGCTTCCGGACCCGGCCGGTTCGTGCAGGGCGGGCCATTCCGCCATCGCCTCACGGGCCGCGCGCATGACCTCCGAGCCGTCGAGATCCCGGTCGTCCGGGCAGTGGGTGACGAGTCCGTCCAGAAGCAGGTCGCAGATCATCCTGGCGATTTCCGAGGAGTCCTGCCGGCCGGGAATGTTCAACGCCGCGTTGAGCGTGAGGTGGTGGAGGGCGAACCGCAGCAGGCCCAGGTCGCCCGGCGCGGCCGCGGCCGGGGGTACCAGGCCGTCGGTCGCGCGTTTCCACACCTTCTCCAGGGCCGGCGCCTGGAGTTTGAGGGCGGACCGGAAACGCTCGGTCGCCACCGTCGGCGCCTCGTACGCGTACAGCCGCAGCGCCGCGCGGCTGCGGACGGAGAGCGCCGTGACCTCCTGGGCGACGTACCTGATCCGCTCCTCGGGGCCGCCGGGGAGGGTGGCGAGCGCGGCGGACGTCCGCGTGGCCAAGGCGCTGATCTCCTGGTCGAGTTCGGTGAGGATCTCGACCGCGATCTCTTCCTTGGACGTGAAGTGGTGATAGAGGCTGCCGGGCAGGATTCCCACCGCGTCGGCGATGTCGGTCATCGTGGTGGCCGAGTAACCGGAGTCGGCGAAGAGCTGCCCAGCCACCCGGCGGACCTCGTCCGTCCGGTGTCCTGGGACCGGTGGGGTGGCGGCGGGGACCGTGCGGGACGACCTAGTCACGCGGTCATTATGCCCTCTCGTGGGACCCGGGTGGTCGTGGTGCCCGGACGGGCGAGCGGCGCGGTACGACAGGGGGCGGGACAACTATTTGGTCCACGGCCCCTGTCGGAGGGAGGGCGCCGGGTCCATACTCGCGGGGATGGTGCGACCTACGGCGAGGGGAGAGGCGTGGCTGAGACAGAGGTCGAGGGCGGAGTCGTGGTCTACGAGTTGCTGGGGCCCGAGGACGGGGAGGTGGTGACGGTGACCCCCGGCGGCCGGTTCGGCAAGGACTATCCCGGCGTGCGTGACTTCGCCGAGGCCCTGGCCCGTGGCGGCAAGCGCGTGCTGATCTGGGACCGCCCCAACACCGGTGCCTCCGACGTCCAGTTGTACGGCAGATCCGAGTCGCACATGCGGGCCGCGACCCTGGCGGGCGTCGTCGAGCGGCTGGATCTCGGACCCGTGGTCGCGCTGGGCGGCTCGGGGGGCGCCCGGGACTCGATCGTCTTCGCCATCGAGTATCCGGAACTGGTGCGCAAGCTCGTCGTCTGGTCAATCGTGGGAGGCGCGTTCAGTTCGATGAGCCTGGCGTCCGTCTACGTCCTGGACGAGATCCGGGCCGTGCGCCGAGGCGGCATCGACGGGATCCTCGCGCTCCGGGGCCGGGCGGGCAACTGGTCGGACCTGGTGGCGGCGAACCCTCGTAACCGGCGGCGCCTGCTGGAGCTCGGAGCCGAGGAGTTCGAGCGGGTCATGTGGCGATGGTTCGAGGCGTACGTGCCCAAGGCGAACGAGGCGATCCCCGGGGTGGCGGACCACGAGATCCGCGGCATCCGGGTGCCGACGCTGGTGGTGCGCGGCGGCGAGGAGGACATCGACCATCCCAAGCGCACCTCGTTCGAGGTCCATGCGCTGATCAAGGGGTCGCGGCTGATCGACCCGCCGTGGCCGGAGGACGCCTGGGAGCGGGCGCAGGAGGCGCGGGACGCGGGCCGGGGAAGCATCTTCGACCCCTGGATGGAGGCCGTGCCGACGTTCCTGGACTTCATCGACGAGCCGAGCACGCCGAACGAGCCGAACGGGACCTCCCGGTGACGGCCGGGCGGGCCGCGGCCGGCGGCGGGAGAGGGATTGACGGCGTCGGCGGGGTTCCGGAAGGAGGCCCCTTTCGTTCATAGTGAGTGGAGCAATTGTTTGGTCCAGCTCGACATCCGAAGCATGCCGGCGTTCCCCGTCGGCGGAGACGACGAGGCAGCCATGACCACAGCGCAGGGCCACCCCCGGGTCGACGCCAGCGTCCACCCCTTCTTCCGGTCCGACGCGGACCTGCGCGCGTATCTGGGCGACCCGTGGTCCGGGCGGGGATTCCCGACGCCGGACGTCACCTACACCGCGCCGCTGGGCGACCGGTACGCGGCGGGCACGAAGCTCGCCGACGGATCGCACCCGGGGTCCGATCCGGAGGAGACCGGACGGGCGGTCTTCGACCAACGCGGCTTCGACTACGCCGTACTGCACCCGATGACCGTCGGCGTCCTGCCCGACTGGCACCTGGAGTCGGCGATCAGCGCGGCGGCCAACCGCATGCTGGTCGAGCGCTGGCTGGACTCCGACCGCTACGGCAGCCGGTACTTCGGCACCATCCGGGTCAACCCCAACGACCTCGACGCGGCGGTCAGGGAGATCAACCGCTGGAAGGACCACCCCCGGGTGGTCCAGATCGGCCTGCCGATGCAGACGCAGGCGCCGTACGGGAGGCCGCACTACCGGCCCCTGTGGCGGGCCGCGGTGGACGCGGGCCTCCCGGTGGCGATCCACTGGGAGATGGGCCAGGGGATCACCCACCCACCGACGCCCTCCGGGACCGCCCGCACCTACCAGCAACTGGTGGGATTCCAGCCGCTGAACTTCGTCTACCACCTGATGAACATGATCGCGGAGGGCGTCTTCGAGGAGTTCTCCGACCTGAGACTGGTCTTCGCGGACGGGGCGGCGGACATGCTGACGCCGATGATCTGGCGCATGGACACCTTCGGCCGCCCGCACCTGGAGCAGACCCCCTGGGCGCCCCGCATGCCCAGCGACTACCTGCCGGGACACGTCTTCTTCGTCAACGGGCGGCTCGACACCCCCGGCGAGGCCGGGTTCGCCGCCGAGTGGCTGCGGATGACCGGCAAGGAGGACATGCTCATGTTCGGGTCCAGCTACCCGGACTGGCAGCTGGCGACCGTCGAGTCGCTTCCGCACGGCTGGACCGCCGAGCAGCGCGAGAAGGTCCTGTGGCGCAACGCCGCCGGGCTCTACCGGCTGCCCGTCCCCACGGCCGCCTGACCGTCACGGCACACACACCGTCGAAACCACGGAGAGGTCCCACCATGACGCAGACGGACATCCGCGAGCCGGGTGTCGGCGCGCTGACGCCGGTACGAGTCGTCGACTGCGACGTCCACCCCTACCCGCGCCGCGGGGCGCTGCACGCGTTCCTCGACCCCCGCTTCGTCCGGGAGCAGAGGCTGAAGGGGGAAGGCGCGGACAACGGGCTCTTCTACGACGCCCCCGAGTACCACTTCGCCAAGGCGATGCGCGCGGACTCCTTCCCCGCGGACGGCGAGTTCGCCTGCACCGACCCGGACATGGCCTTCCGTCAGCTCGTCCTCGACTCGGGGTCCGACATCGTGATGCTCGGCCCCACCACGGGCGGGGCCGGCGACACCGACGAGGAGGTGTCCGCGATGGCGGCGGCCACCAACCTCTGGCAGGAGGCGTGCTGGCTCGACCCGGAGAACAACTGGCACGGCCGGTACTACGGGTCCATCTGCGCCAACATCTCCGAACCCGCCGTGGCCGCACGGGAGATCGAGAAGTGGGCGGGGCACGAGCGGTACCGGCAGGTCCTGATCCACGCCGAGCCGCGCCCCGCCTGGGGCCACCCGAAGTACGACCCGGTGTGGGCGGCGGCGGTGAAGCACCGCATACCGGTCGCCTGCCACCTCGGCCGGGGGAAGCACAACCTGCTGCCCATGAGCCCGGTCGGCTTCATGACGTACAACCACGACTTCATGGTCACCTACTCGATGCTGGCCGCCAACCAGATCATGAGCCTGGTCTTCGACGGGGTCTTCGAGCGATTCCCCACCCTCCAGATCGTCTTCATCGAGCACGCGTTCTCCTGGATCCTGCCGCTGATGTGGCGTATGGACGCCATCCACGCGGCCCGCGGGAACGAGACCGGCCTGTCCAAGAAGCCCTCGCAGTACGTGAAGGACCACATCTGGTTCACCACCCAGCCCCTGGACTACCCCGAGGACAAGCTCGAACTGACCAACGCGCTGGAGTGGATGGAGGCGGACAAGATCATGCTGTTCTCGTCCGACTACCCCCACTGGACGTTCGACGAGCCCCGCTGGCTGGCCAAGCATCTGCCCGAGCCGATGCGGGACGCGGTCATGTTCGGCAACGCCGTCGACCTGTTCGGGCTGCCGAGCACGCTGCCCTCCCTGGCCGGTCAGGTCAGGGCCTACTGATGGCCGGGACCACGCCGCGCCGGCTCGCCCGGGGCCGGGAGCACATCGTGGCGACGGTGGACGAGATCGGGCCCGGAGAACACAAGGTCTTCCCGATAGGCCGCTACGGCGTCGGCGTCTACAACGTCAACGGGCGTTTCTACGCGATCGCCAACTACTGTCCGCACGAGGGCGGCCCGCTGTGCTCCGGACGCACCCGCGGCCGGACCGTCGCCGACCCCGAACGGCCCGGCGGCGCCCGGGAGATCCGGCCGGGGGAGTTCCTCTACTGCCCCTGGCACCAGTGGGGTTTCGAGCTGGCCACCGGCACCACGACGGTCAAGCCCGAGTGGAGCATCCGCACCTACCCGGTCCGGGTGGAAGACGACAAGGTCATCGTGACGGCATGACGACGACAACGGACCCGAAGATCACCATCCCGACCGGGACCTACCCCGGGTGCGAGCCGCTCCTGCTGGGCCCGGCCGCCCGCGAGGACGCCCGGTCCTACCTCGAGGCGGGTGGCTACGCACCGCTGCCGGACCCGGCCGGGCTGCTGACGGAGGTCGAGCGGGCGGGCCTGCGCGGGCGTGGTGGAGCCGCCTTCCCGTTCGCCCGGAAGGTACGCGCCGTGCGCGCGGCAGCCGGTGCCACGGTGCTGCTCGCCAACGGGGAGGAGGGGGAGCCGACTTCGGTCAAGGACCGGTGGCTGATGCGCCACCGCCCGCACCTGGTACTGGACGGCGTCCGGCTCGCGACCGCCCTCGTGGGGGCGGAGGACATCGTCCTCTACGTCTCCGACCCGGCGAGCGCCGACAGTCTGACGGGAGCGCTCTCCACCGGCCCGTGGAGCGCTGAGCGGGTCCGGGTGCATCGCGTCGAGCCCGCCTACGTCGCCGGCGAGGAGACGGCCGCGGTGCGGTCCGTCGATGGCGGTCCCGCGCTGCCCCGGGACAAGCCCCCACGCCCGTTCGAGGCCGGGGTCGGGGGGAGGGCGACGCTGGTGAGCAACGTCGAGACGCTGGCGAACCTGCCGGCCGTCCAGCGCGCCGGCGCCGAGGGCTACCGACGGACCGGCACCGAACGCTCCCCGGGTACCTTCCTGATGACCCTGTCGGGAACCTCGCGCAACGGACTCCACGAGGTCCCGTTCGGCACCGTCTTCGGCGACGTCCTGGAGTGGTCGGGGGAGGACCCGGGGTCCGTCCGGGGAGCGCTGGCCGGCGGCTACTTCGGCGGGATGCTGAACGAGCGCGTGCTCGACCTGCCGCTCGATCACGAGACGTTCGCCGCCGCGGGGAGCGGCCTGGGCTGCGGCGCCTTCGTGGTCCTGGGCGACCGCGACTGCCCGGTGGCCGTCGCCGCCGCCGTCATGAGCTACTTCGCGCGGGAGAACGCGGGCCAGTGCGGCTCGTGCTTCAACGGCACGGCAGCCATGGCGGGCGTACTGGACGCGCTCCGGGAACACCGGGCACAGCCCCCGGACATGGAGCGGCTGCGCCGATGGGCTGCCGGCCTCCGCGGTCGTGGGGCCTGCGGCACCCTCGACGGCGCGACCAACCTGGCCGGGTCCCTGCTCCGGGAGTTCCCGGAGCAGGTGGAGGACCATCTCGACGCGCGGTGCGACCGCTGCGCCGGGCACATGGGATACGGCGACACCCCGTTCGCCGTGGACGGGACCGGGGCCGGGAGGCGGGCATGAGGATCAAGCTCGACAGGACCGTCTGTGACGGCTTCGGCATCTGCGCGCGGCACGCTCCCGGCGTCTTCACGCTGGACGACTGGGGCTACCCGTCGCTTGCGGCGGGCGGCGACATCGCGCCCGAGGACGAGGTGGGGGTCCGTCGGGCCCTGCTCGACTGCCCCGCCCACGCGATCGTCCATCTGGGGGAGAGGATCGCACTCCCGGCGGGAGGAGAGGCCGGCGTCGCCCGCGCGATCCGCTCCGGACAGGTGGCCGGTCCCTCCGAGGGGACCGGGGGCCGCCCGTGATCCTGTCCGAGCCCTTGTCCGGGGCAGGCATCGGGTCTAGCTTTGGCCCAGAGCTAGAGCAAATGTTTGGTCCCCTGCAGGTATTCCGTCCCGGACCAGGTCCCTCCGAAGACCGAGGACGCCCATGTTCACCGACAGCTCCATCCGGGATCTGCGCCTCGACGAGGAAGCGGTCCTGTGCAACGTGCTCGCCCGGAAACTCGCCGACATCGACGCGAACCGCATCCACGCCACCGACGAGTTGGTCATCCGCAAGGCCGTGTTCGGCCTGCTGGAGGTCGTCGCCGAGCTGGAACGCAGAGTCATCGCCCTGGAAGGCCCGCAGGCACGGGCCGAGTGGGCGGCACGGCTCGCGGACAACCTGGGCACCGACACCCCCGGCCGGGAGCCACCGAGCGAGTGAGGGCGCCTGGCGCTCGTGCAGATCCCCCGAACGAGAGGAGAGTGACCGGCGATGACAGTGACCGATCCGCACCAGGTGGGCGCCATCGAGGCCGCCCTCGCACCGGGCCCGAACGGACCCGAGGTCAACTCCAGGATCCCCTACCCGATGGAAGGCTGGCTGCGGGTGCCCGCCGAGCGCTACCACTCGCGGGAGTTCTTCGACCTGGAGAAGGAGAAGCTCTGGCCGCGAGTGTGGCAGATGGCCGCGCGCGAGGAGGAGATACCGGATCCCGGCGACTTCGTCGAGTACGAGATCGTCGGACAGTCTCTGCTGATCGTCCGTCAGCACGACGGCTCGGTAAAGGCGTTGCACAACGTCTGTCGTCACCGGGCGACCGAACTCGGACGTGGCTGCGGACGCTTCCGCGGCGGACAGATCGTCTGTCCGTTCCACGGCTGGCGGTGGAAGATCGACGGCTCGATCTCCCATGTGTTCGGCCGTGAGGGCTTCGACGAGGAGACCATCCGTCCCGAGGACATCGCCCTGCGTGAGGCGCGTTGCGAGACCTGGGGCGGCCACGTCTGGATCAACATGGAGGCCGATGCCCCGCCGCTCATCGAGGCGCTCTTCCCGGCCGCCCACATCCTCCAGCGCAACGGTGTGCAGCGGATGCGGGCGAAGTGGTGGAAGGAGACGATCCTCAACTGCAACTGGAAGCTCGCCCAGGAAGCGTTCTTCGAGGGGTGGCACGTCAAGCAGACCCACCCGCAGCTCTACACCTACCAGGACGAGCCGGACAACGAGTTCAACCTCCAGAACGTCGACTACACGCCGTTCGTCAACGGCCACGGCAGGTTCCAGAGCGGCGACGCCAAGGAGGGCTACGGCGGCAAACCCGACTTCCTCATGGCCGCGAAACTCAACTGGTCCGGCCAGGACGCGATGACGCTGGAACGTGACGTCACGATCTTCGAGAGCGTGGCCGCAGGGATGGACACGACGTCTCCGGCCTACACGGCGAAGGCGATCGACGCGCTCTTCGCCTTCTGGAAGGGCGCCGGAATTCCCGCGCCGGAGCGCACGCCCGAAGTGATGCGGCAGTGGGGCGGCGACATCCACCTCTTCCCCAACTACCTGATGCTGCCCATGTACGCCAACGCGTTGAGCTACCGGATACGCCCCTACGGGGACGACCCCGACTGGTGCCGCTTCGAGGTGTGGTCGCTGACCACCTACCCCGAGGACGAGGACCGTGGCCGGCTGGAGCTGTCGGGCCGCTTCGACAAGGACGACGCCGACCACTGGGGCCTCATCCCGCGGCAGGACTTCGCCAACCTCGAACGGATGCAGCGCGGCATCAAGAACCGCTCCCTGAAGGAGATCCGGCTGTCCGAGAAGTGGGAGCCGACCATCGCCAACATGCACCAGGAGCTCGACCGCAGGCTCGCGGCCGACGCGTGACCCGACAGCCGGCCGACGAACGAACGAAGGGATACCTGCCGTGCCCCGGGTGACGATCCAGCCCTCCGGCAGCGAGCTGGAGGTGGCCGAGGGCGAGTCCGTGGCCGAGGCGGCGTGGCGCCAGGGACATGACTGGCCCACCCAGTGCTGGGGCCAGGCCGACTGCATGACCTGCTTCACCAGGATCATCGACGGCGAACTGTGCGCGCTCCCCGCCGAGCAGGAAGAACTCGACGCCATCCGGCTGAGGATGAGTCCCAGGTTCCGTACGAACCCGCTGGTGCGTCTGGCCTGCCGGCTGCGGTGCGCGCGGGACGGCCTGGTCCTGGAGAAGCGCGGCTTCCGCCCGTCCCCGGCCGCCGACGACGCGGTGGCCGCCGACCTCACCGGAACGTCTGCCTCCCCGCACGGGGCGCCGAACACGCCCCCGCCGAAACAGGAAGAGTGACATGACAGTGACCGAGACCGGGGCGGGTGAGCTGACCACACGGCAGCTCACCACGCTCTACGAGACGATGTGCAGGGCGGCGGCCCTCGACACACGTCTGCTCAACGGCATCAAACGGGGCGAGTTCGCCACCGTGACCTGGCCCTCGCGCGGGCAGGAGGCCGTCGCCGCCGCGCTGGGCCTGGCCCTGCGCGCGGACGACCGCCTGGTGACCACCTACCGGGGTCTGCACGACCACGTCGCCAAGGGCGTGCCGCTGACCGAGATCATCGGCGAGGTGCTGGGCAGGTCGGTCGGCGCCTCCAGGGGCAAGGGCGGCACCATGCACATCTCCGCCCCCGACCACGGCGTGATGATGACGACCGGCATCGTGGGATCGGGCGTGCCGGTCGGCGTCGGGCTGGCGCTCGCCGCCAAGAAGCAGGGATCGGACCGGGTGACGGTGGTGAGCTTCGGCGACGGCGCCACCAACACCGGCTCCTTCCACGAGGGGCTGAACCTCGCCGCGACCTGGGATCTGCCCGTCGTCTTCCTCTGCCAGAACAACCTCTACGCGGAAATGACCCCGATCGAGCAGACGATGGCGATCCCTCACGTCGCGGACCGCGCGAAGGGCGTCGGCATGGCCGGGGTGACCGTCGACGGCAACGACCCGGTCGTGACGTACCGGGCGCTCGCGGAGGCGGTCGGCCGTGCCCGGGCGGGCGGCGGGCCGACCCTCGTCGAGACCGTCACCTTCCGGTTCGAAGGCCACTACGCGGGCGACACCAGCGCGTACATCCCCGAGGACCAGCTGGCGACGATGCGGGCGCAGGACCCGATGGCGACCTTCCCGGACAGGTTGCTGGCCGGGGGCTTCACCCAGGGCGAGCTGGACGCGATCCGCGCGGCGGCCGACCAGGCCGTCGACGACGCCGTCCGGACGGTCCTGGCGGCTCCGGTGCCGGACCTCGACGAGATCCGGCTGGACGTCTACGCCGACGGATTGGCCATCACCCATGACTGAACAGAAGCTGAGCATCCGCGAGGCCATCAACCAGGCCCTCGACGAGGCGCTGCGCACGGACCCGTCGGTCTTCCTGCTGGGAGAGGACCTCGCCGATCCGGCGGCGGGCGTCAACGCGGTCACCCGCGGCCTCGCCACCGCGCACGGCGCGGACCGGGTCATGAACACACCGATCTCGGAGGCCGCGATCATCGGCGCGGCCGTCGGCGCCTCCATGGAGGGGCACCGGCCGGTGGCCGAAATCATGATCATGGACTTCATCGGTATCGCGATGGACCAGATCGTCAACCACGCGGCGAAGCTGCGCTACATGTCCGGCGGCCGTACGACGTGCCCGATCACCGTGCGCACGGCGGTCTTCGCCGGCACCGGCTCGGGGGGCACGCACTCCCAGTCGCTGGAGGCGTGGTTCATGCACGTGCCGGGACTGAAGGTCGTCTACCCCAGCACTCCCGCCGACGCCAAGGGGCTGCTGCTGTCGTCGGTCTTCGACCCCGACCCGGTGCTGTTCATGGAGGCGTCCCTCCTCTACGGCGTCAAGGGACCAGTCCCGGAAGGCGACGGGTTCCGCATCCCGATCGGCAAGGCCGACGTCAAGAGGCCGGGACGGGACGTCACGGTCATCACCTACGGCCTGGCGACACGGCAGGCGCTGGCGGCAGCCGACCAGCTGGCACAGGAAGGCGTCGAAGCCGAAGTGGTGGACCTGCGCACGCTGCTGCCGCTCGACATGGAGACGGTTCTGGCCTCCGTCGCGAAGACACGGCGCGCTGTCGTGGCCCACACCGCCGTGACCGTGGCGGGACCGGGCGCCGAGGTCGCCGCGCAGATCTCGGCGAAGCTCTTCGGCGAACTGGACGCGCCCGTCCAGCGGGTCGGCGGGCGGTTCACCCCCATTCCCTCGCGGGCCTCCGAAGGTGCCGTGACGCTCGCCACCGAGGACATCGTCGTCGCGGCCAGGAAGACCATGGGAGCAGTGCGTGTCTGAGCGGATGCCCGTATCCATTCCGAAGGTCGCGATGAGCGCCGAGGAAGTCACGTTCGTCGAGTGGCTGGCCGACGACGGGGCCACTGTCGAGGAGGGAGACGTCATCTACTCGGTGGCCATCGAGAAGACGGAGGTCGAGGTCGAGGCCGCGGCCTCGGGTGTCCTCAGGCACGGTGCCGCCGAGCCGGACGCGACCTATCCGGTCGGCACCGAGATCGGGCACATAGAGCCATGAGCGCCCGATGGGACCACTCGTTCGACGTCGTCTCCATCGGCAGTGGCGGAGGCGGCCTGGTGGCGGCGCTCGCCGCGCGTGAAGCGGGCGGCGAGGCCCTGGTGCTGGAGAAGCGCGAGCTGCTCGGCGGCTCGACCGCGATGTCCGGCGGCGTCGTCTGGATACCCGCCAACCCGCTCATGCGGGAGGAGGGTGTCCCCGACTCCGAGGAGAAGGGGCTGACGTACTTCGAGTCCGTCATCGGTGATGTCGGCCCCGCCTCGACCGTCGAGCGGCGCCGCGCGTTCATCTCCGAGGGCTCGGCCATGACCCGCTTCCTGCGGGGAATCGGCGTGCGTCTGGTCCGCTGCCCCGGCTACAGCGACTACTACTCGGACAGTCCCGGGGGCAACGCCGCCGGCCGCTCGATGGAGCCGCCGCCCTACGACGGCCGGGCCCTCGGACCGTGGCTCGACAAGGTGCAGCCCGGCATGGCCCAGGGCATCGGGCTGGTCGTGCGCACCAACGAACTGCGTGACGTGCAGTACTTCAACCGCTCGTTGCGCTCGTTGCTCATCGCCGCCCGGGTACAGGCACGCACCACCCTCGCGCGGCTCACCGGGCGCCGGCTGCTCACCAACGGCACAGCTCTGGTGGCCCAGTTGGTGAAGGCAGCCACCGACCGCGGCGTCCCGCTGTGGACCGGCGCCGCCTTCGCCGGGTTCGTGGTCGAGGACGGGCGGGTGACCGGAGTCGACGTGGTGAAGGACGGTACGCGGCTGCTGATCGAGGCCCGCAAGGGCGTCGTCGTGGCGGCGGGCGGCTTCGCGCACAACAGCGCCCTGCGGGAACGGTACGGCGGAGAACAGCAGGTCACGGGGGAGTGGTCCTTCGCCAATCCCGGTGACACCGGGGACGCCATCGAGGCCGCCGTCGAGCTCGGCGCGGCGACCGACCTCCTCGACGAGGCGTGGTGGCTGCCCGGCCCGTCGCCCGCGTTCGGCGTCAACACGCTGAACGCGGCACGCAACCGGCCCGGTGCCATCATCGTCGGCGCCGACGGCAAACGGTTCGTCAACGAGAGCAACTCCTACGTCGAGGTCGGCAAGGCGATGTTCGCGCGCGACAAGACGGCCGGAGCGGTGCCGTCGTGGGTGGTCTTCGACGAGGCGTACCGCAGGCGCTACGCCCACCGCAGGTCGCTCCGCGTCGGCAGGCTCCCCGCCCAGTGGTTCGAGCAGGGGCTGCTCAAGAAGGCGGACACGGTGGAGGAACTCGCGCGGGTCTGCGGTATCGACGAGGCGGGGCTGAGCGCCCAGGTCACCCGCTGGAACACCTACGCGGCGAAGGGCGAGGACCCGGACTTCGGCCGCGGAGTGTCGGCCTACAACGACTGCCTCGGCGACCCCGGGTACCGGATCAACCCGTCCGTGGGTCCGCTCGAGCGGGGGCCGTACTACGCCTTCGAACTCTTCCCGGCCGATGTCGGCACCTGCGGGGGCGTGGTGGCCGACGAGCACGGACGCGTGCTCACCGAGGTCGGCGCGCCGATCCCCGGCCTGTACGCCACCGGCAACGCCACGGCGACGGTGACGGGCCGGCACTACCTGGGCGCGGGCGCGAGCATCGCCTACTCCATGGTGTTCGGTTACATCGGGGCTCGCCACGCCATGGGCCAGGAGGCCTGAGGCGGCGGCCGGCCCAGCGGAACGGGGGAGAGGGGAGCCATGCTCTCCTCTCCCCCGTTCCGTACGTCCGCGGCCGGGTCAGTCGCGGTCCGGATCGTGTTCGGCGGTGAGCCGGAGCAGCCGCATCTGCGGCGCAGGCGTGGTCTCGAGCACGTCGGCCATGGTGAGTTCGCCCGACTGGGAGGCCTGCAGCAGTCCTCCCATCACCGCTTCCAGGTCCGGTCCCTCGATGGAGTACAGCGCCACGTAGGGTCCGTCGTCCTGGACCGGAGCGAAGCGCCGGCCGCCGGTGAAGCCCGGCAGAGCGCAGATCTCCGGCATGTGTACTTCGTCGTACCAGGTGTTGTACTCGTCCTCCGTCTCGGGAGACTTCGGCCGGCTGGTCACGTGGAGCACTCCTCGTTCCACCGCTCGTTCCTCCATGGGTGCGACTCCTTTCCTGATCGCCCTCGCGGGCCTGGTTCGGCATCCTGGTCGAGGGCCGCCATCCGGGCGGCCCTCCCGATGTCAGTCGTTGTCCTCACGGATGAGTTCCGCGGCCCGCCAGGCCATGGCCATGGCGGGGGCGTTGAGGTTGCCGGAGACCATGGACGGCATCACCGACGCGTCCACCACACGCAGACCGCTCACCCCGCGCACCCGAAGCCGCGGGTCGACGGGGCTCTCGTCCTGCGGACCCATGGCCACGGACCCGCAGGAGTGGTATCCCGTACCGCCGTACAGATAGCCGGAGTTGATGATGGCTTCGTCGTCCTCGACCACGGTGCCCGGCATGATCTCCGCGGTCACCAGGTCGGCGATCGGCGACTGCTCGACCAGGGCGCGCATCCTGCGGAAGACCGCGAGGGACGTGTCGCGGTCGTGGGCGGTGCTGAGGTAGTTCGGCACGATGCGTGGGGGGATCCTGGGGTCCTTGGACCGGATGTGGATCGACCCCTCACTCGTGGGCCGCAGAGCGAATCCCAGGAGGGAGAAGCCCGGACGGTTCTCGACGCCGATGCCGGCGGCCCCGATCCCCATGGAGTACGGGGTCAGCAGCATCTGGGCGTCGGGCCGGTCGAGGCCCTCCCTCGTTTTCACGAATCCGAGCATGTCGTAGGCAGGCGTGCCGATCGGGCCGCGGCCGGTCAGCAACCAGCGGGCGCCACTGAGGGCCTGGGCGGGAACCGAGGACAGCAGCCGGTTGTAGCCGATGTTCTTGCCGAGCCGGACCTGGAGGGGGAAGCACCGGTGTTCGCGGACGTTCTCGCCGATGCGGGGGCTGTCCACGAGCACCTCGACGCCGGCGTCCTTGAGAACGTCCCGCGCACCGATCCCGGACAGCTCCAGGAGCTGGGGTGTGGCGATCGAGCCGGCGCTGAGGAGGACCTCCCGGCGTGCCGACCAGCTGACCGTGGATCCCTCCGCCTCGGCCTCCACACCGACGGCCCGTTCCCCGTCGAAGAGGACGCGGTTGACCTGGACGCCGGTGCGTACGGTGAGGTTGGGGCGCCGTCGCACCGGGTGGAGGAACGCCCGCGCGGCGCTCATCCTGGTGCGGTGGTGGATGGTGGCCGCGGCGTAGCCGATCCGTTCGTCGTCGGAGGCGTTGAGGTCGGTGACCTTCCGCATGCCGATGCCGGCGGCCGAGGCCATGAGCAGTTCGTCGACCTGCTCCGTGTCGGTGCGCACGCTCACCCCGAGAGGGCCGCCCTCCCCGCGCATGTCGGAGCCGCCGAGCGAGTGGTTCTCCATCGCCCGGTAGACGCGGAGGATCTCGTCCCAGCCCCAGCCGGGGTTTCCCGCCGCCTCGATGCTGTCGAAGTCGGCCCGGGCGCCCCGGTTGTAGACCATGCCGTTCACGGAGCTGGAGCCGCCGAGCACCTTGCCCCGCATCCAGTACTCGGTCTGGTTCCTGGGGCCGAAGGGCTCGGTCGGGTAGTAGTAGGCGTACTGGGGCTTGCCGAGGATCTTCGCGAGGCCTTTGGGGATCGCGATGAAGGGATGGGTGTCCGGTCCGCCGGCCTCCAGGAGGAGGACGCTGACCCGGGGATCGGCGCTGAGCCGGTTGGCCAGCACGCATCCCGAGGATCCCGCTCCCACGATCACGTAGTCGAACTGACTGTCAGACATGGTTCATCACACTCGTTCCGTCACCAGGAGGAAGGTGCACTCGGTCGGCGGGCAGTACAGGGATTGAAAGTTTGATGGATGTGAATGTGTCCGTCAACGATTCGCGCACGACCCCACGTTCTTGAGCGGACAACCCCGCGAAAACCCGCTGTGGTCTGCGGTGTTGGGAGTATTGACTTACTTCGACAGTCTTCATATCGTCAAACTCACCAGCGTCGGCCAGGGCACCCGCCGTGGCCGCGTCGGTTCGGGCGGCCGGCCACCGCCCGCTCCGCCCAGTCGGGCGACCCGCCTCGGGTCGCTCTCCTCGCCCACCGGTGCACAAGCCGGCTCCGGGCGAACCACGTGACGGTCCGTCGACCGGATTCCGCTCCACCGGCCGACCGCGCACACCGGTTCTCATCCGGCGATGCCCCGGCGCCGCCCGCCCTCGCGGTCACGCGCGCCCTCCGCACACCTCGTCCCGGGCAGTCGCCTCTCCCACAGGGGGACGGCCCCCTTACCCGGCACCGGCCTCCCCGCCCCGGGGCGGCCGTGCGCAGCACGGCTCCGGCCGGCGGACATCCCTTCCGGCCTCGAACCCCACTCCGCGGTCAGGCCCCGTTCGCGCGACGGCCGACCGCGCTCCCCGCTGTCGAGGTGCGATATGACCGAACAGATCCAAGTCCCCGAGCCCGGCGCGACGCCGGCGCTTTCACCCGACCCGGCCGAGGACGCCGGCCGGCTCGACCACGCCTCCACCGGCCGGCTCGTGACCGTGCTCCTGGCGCTGGTGGTGCTGTCGGAGATCCTCCCCCTGCAACAGAGCATGGTCTCCGTGATCCTCCCGAAGATGGCGGCGGACTTCCCCGCCGCCGGCAGCGGCGTCACCTGGTCGATGACCATCCTCGGCGTGGTCGGCGGCGCGACCATGGCGCTGGTCGGGAAGCTCGGAGACGTCTGGGGCAAGAAGCGCGTCCTGTTCCTGTGCTCCGCCCTCTTCCTCATCAGCACGGTGGTGTGCGCGCTCACCACCGACTGGTCCGTCTTCCTGGTGGCCCGCGGTCTCGGCGCCGTCTCATGGGGCATGTCGGCCGTGGAGTACGGCATCGTGCGCGACCTGATGCCGCGCCGCTGGATCCCCATCAGCGTCGGCGTGCTCGGCACCGGTTTCGGTCTCTCCTCCGTGATCGGCCCGCTGGCGGTCGGCGCTCTGGAGGACCACTTCGGCTGGCGGTCGATCTTCTGGTTCCTGGCCGGCTACACCCTGGTGGCGCTGCCGTTCACGGCGCTCGCGGTTCCCGAGTCGACGATCCGGGTCCGCCAGCGGTTCGACCTGCTGGGCGCCCTGCTCTTCGGCGCCGGAGTGGGACTGGTCCTCATCTACATCAGCCAGGGCTCCACCTGGGGCTGGTCGGAGCCGACCTGTCTCGCCTACCTGATCGGCGGCCTGGTCGGCCTCGTGGCCTTCGTCGCGTGGGAGGCGCGGACCAAGGACCCCATCATGGAACTGTCGCTCCTGCGCAAGCCCTCCGTGGCCACGCTGATGACCATCGCACTGCTGGGCACCGCGGTCCTCAGCGCGACCAGCATCGCGGTCATCTACATGTTCGAGACCCCGCCGGCGGCGGAACTCAAGGCACAGATCCTGCAGGGGATCGCGAGCAGCCAGAACATCCCGGTGGAGCAGTTGTCCCAGCTCGTGACCTTCCAGGGCGACGTGGGCTACGGGGCGGGATTCTCGGTCCTCCAGCTCGCCGTGCACATCACCATGTGGACCGCGGTCTTCGGCATGGTCTTCGGCCCGCTCGGCGGCTATGTGGCGAAGAAGAAGGGCGCCCGCCTCACGATGATCATCTCCGCCGTGGGCTTCCTGGCCGCCTGTCTCCTGTGGGTGCCGTGGCACAGCACCTGGCAGCAGCAGCTCACCATCGGTGTCCTGTTCGGCCTCGGCTTCGGCTTCTTCTACGCGGCCGGCCCCAACCTGCTGATGGACGCGGTGCCGGCCCAGCGACAGGGCGTGAGCGCCGGCATGTACGCGGTGTTCGGCGGCATCGGCACCTCCGTCGCGACGGCCGTCTTCACCGCGATCGTCTCGGCCCACCCCCTCACGTTCACCATGACCGGCCGTGACGGCGCACCGGTCGTCACCGAGGTACCCCAGGTGTACGCGGACAGCGGCTTCCGATCGGTGTACCTGCTGGTCGGCGTGGTTCCCGCCGCGGTGATGCTGCTCCTCGCGCTGGCCCTGCGGATCGGCCGCACCCCGGCACGGGGCGGGGAGGCTCCTGCCGCCTGAGAACCTCTGCCGCCTGAGAACACCGGCCCGCCGTCCCCTCCCGCCGACCGCTCCGGCGCCGCGGGAACGGCGGGCCGGTTCGTCCCCGGCCCGCTACGGGCGCGTGGCCGGTACGGCACCGTTCACCTGGCGCCGTCCGTCTCCCGCAGCACGGCGCACTCCTCTGCGAAGGCCAGCGCCCGCAGGTGGTAGGCCCGTGCCGTCAGACCGAGGCTCAGGTTGTGTCCCGCGTGGGCCTGTTCGTACGTACGGACCAGCGGGGACGCGGTGAAGCACGCGGCGACCTCCGCGAGCGCCCCGGGACCGGAGCACCACACCCGCTCGTGCTCACCGAGGCTGAACTGCACGGGCACGCGCACCCGGCCGGCCAGCCGGGAGAAGTCCTCGGTCCAACTGCGGGCCTCCCACTCGTACTCGTAGGCCGGAAAGCGCGCCGCGATCCTGCCGTCGGCGTAGACGTCCGACGGGTACAGCTCCTCGGGCCCCCACAACAGGGCGCGCAGCGCCGACCGTCCGGGTGCCGGGGGCGCGTCCCGCCGCGGTTCCGGCGTCCGCGCTCCCGTCCCGCCGCGCGCGTGGCGCAGTCCCGTGCCGGCGAGTTCGATGCCGATGACGCCGGGGACCCGGTCGCCCCCGGCCAGGCGGAGCACTGTCTCACAGCCCGCCGAGTGGGCGAGGAGGAAGACGCCGGCACCTGTGTCCCGGTGCGCGAGCAGTACTTCCAGCGCGGCGACGACCGCGTCCAGCCGCTGCCCGGCGGTCGGGAAGCGCTCCGCGTCGGCCGCCGAAGCGCCGTAGCCGGGCCGGTCCAGGGCGATGGCGGTGAAGCCGAGTCCGGCCGCCGTGCGCAGCAGGGAGAGGCGGGGGCGGCCGGGGCAGTCGAAGTAGGCCGAGGTGGTGGCGCCGCCGTGCACGGCGAACACCACGGCACGCGGCTCGGGCACCTCGCAGACCAGCGCGGACAGCGTCGAGCCCGCCACGTCCACCACCTCCCTCGTGGGCGCTGCGGGGGAGGGGACGGGGATCGTGGTCACGGCGGTCCTCCGGGCGTGGGTCGGAACGAGTCGACGGTCGAAGGTTCCTCGGGAACGGCTCTTGTGGGTGGGCGGCCCGGGGCACACGGACGGCGCGGCGCCGGTGCGGAGTCGGCCGGTGAGGCGGTGTCCGACTCCGTCGGGTGCCGGCCGGACCACGTCCCTCTGCCGCACCCTGCCCCCGGCGTTCGGGGGCGAATTCATCGAACGGTAACCCCGGTTCCCGGTGCGATCAATGCGGTCCACCGATCCAGTGCCGCGGAAGGCAACGTTTGCGCGACGGGGCCCGCCCGCGCATCGAGCACCTGGAACTGCGCTGGAGCAGTCGGCACATCGATGTCCGATACTCCTGGAACACCAGCCCCGGCCGCGCTGCGGCC
>NZ_JBFAWU010000021.1:0-135997 GCF_040680455.1 Streptomyces sp. NPDC052052
GGCGACCTCGACGGTCAGCCCGAACCGGTCGAGGAGCTGGGGCCTGAGCTCCCCCTCCTCGGGGTTCATGGTCCCGACGCCGGCCTCCACGGCCGGTCCCGCCTCCGTCGCTTCTCTGTGGGGCGGCACCCCGGGGCCGCACCCTCACCCCACCGGGCCGCGCCCGTCCGCCACCCCCGGGGGAAACGTGCCGCGGCCGGTGTCGCGTTCGGGCCAGTTCGCGGGCGGGAGGTCGTTCGGCGGGGTCGCGGGGGGTGCGCCGTAGAACAGTTCGTGGTCGCGTTGCCGCTCGAACCTCCAGGCTCCGTCCTGGTGGCAGTAGTGGTCACCGTAGTGAATGGCCTGGTGGAAGAAGGACCCGTCGCCGCGCTGGACCTCGGCCCGGCAGTAGGCGCTCCCCACCGCCCGGCCGTCGTCGGTGAGGCGGACGATGTGGTTCCCGGTGTGCAGGACCGCCATCCGCACCCCGTCGGGCGGAGCACTGGACTGCTCGAACGACGCGCGCAGGGCCTCCCTGCCGCTTGCCTCGCCGCTCCGTAGCGTCACCGGATCGGCATAGAGGCCGGCCAGGGCGTCCATGTCGAGGCCGGCGTAGTGGTAGGCGTACCTGGCCGGCAGGGACCGGATCTCCGCAAGGGCCTCCAGGCGCGCGACCCGGTCCTCGACCGCGTCGCCGCTCATGTGGCCTTGTCCCCGGAGCCGGAGGCGGTGTCCGTCCCGGTGCCAATATCCGTGCCGATGTCCGTCCCGGAGCCGATGTCCGCACCCCAGAAGCGCTGCCAGGTCTCCCAGCGTTCGGGCAGGTCCGCCCGGTGGATGAAGGGGTTCCCCGGGAAATGGAACCGCCCCGGAACCTCCAGCGGATTCTCCCGGACGTCCGCCGCGTAGAACACGTGGGTGCTCCGCGAGGCGAAGTACCAACGTCCGTCGCGGCGTTCGTAGCGGTCCCAGTACTGCATCGGCATCACCACCCACAGGTCCCCGACCTCGTGCTCCGGCCGGCAGTAGACGATGCCGGTGGCGTGGTCCTCGTCCGTGAAGTCGATGATGTGGTTGCCGACGAGGTGGAAGGTGATGCCGTAGGGCCGCAGCACCGGATCGAACCACTCGGCCAGGGCCTCGCGGCCGACCCGCCCGTCATGGGTCCTGACGTCCTCGACGAAGAGGGACACCAGGGTGGGGACGTCCCGGCTGTCCAGGGCGAGGGCGTAGCGGGAGACCAGTTGCCGGATCTCCTCGATCGACTCCAGCCGCCCGACACGGGCTTCGAGATCGCTCATGGGACCCTCCTTCAGGGTGCGGGCAGGGGCGCGGGCTCGCTGAACCTGGATTCGGGTATCAGCCCGTCGCGCACCGCCGCGTCGATGGTCTCCCGCAGCGGCGGGCACGACGGTACGAAGGCGCTGGGCCTGCCCTCTTCGGCGGAGGCGGCGAACCGCGGGCAGCTGTCCTCCGCCTCGGAGAGCCACTGGACGCTGGTGTGGATCTCGCTGTACTTCGCCACGAGCACGCGGGTGTCGCACGCGCTGCACTTGACCGGTTGCATGGGAAACGCTCGCTCTCCGGGCCCGGTTCCCCTCGTGCCCTGTCACGGGTACGCGCAGGGACCGGGCCCCTGTCTACGGACGGGGAAGCGCCCCGGGGACGGAGCGCCGGGCGGGTTCGGCAGGTACCCGCCGGAGCGGTGGGGGAACGGGACACACGGCCGCCGTGCCGTTCGCGACCGACGAACGGCACGGCGGCGCGGACCGCGGTGCGCGAACGGTGGGGACCACCGCGGGGCTTCTCGTCCGGATCGTGCCGGGGCCGCGCAAGCCGCTCCCCCGGCACCGCTCCCGGGGCCTGCCTGATCGAAACGAAAGGACCTAGCCGAAGGTCGCGAGCGGTTCGGAGCCGGACCAGTCGTGACCCCAGTAGCTGTCCGCGGTGATCTCCTCCGCCGTGTAGTACGACTCGTCGACGAGCAGGCCCTGACAGCCGTACTCGATGTCCCAGCCGCCGGGCGCGCGCAGGTAGAAGGAGACCATCTTGTCGTTGGTGTGCCGACCCAGCGTCGAGGAGATCGAGAACTCGCGGCCCACACAGCGGTCGAGCGCGCGGCCCACGTCGTCCAGGTCCTGGACCTCGACCATCACGTGCACCAGCGCGGGCATGTTCACCTTCGGGGCCGGGCACAGCGCCAGGCTGTGGTGACGCCGGTTCACGCCGATGAAGCGAATCCGCTGCGCCGGGACGCCGGGCGGCGTGAGGCGCATGGCTCCGCGCGGACGGAAGCCGAGCGTGTCGAGGTAGAGCTTCTCGGACGCCTCCATGTCGGCGGTCGGCAGGACCACGTGTCCCAGTCCCTCGGCACCGGTGACGAAGCGGTTCCCGTGACGGGTGACGACCGGCGAGTGGTCGAGGACGGGACCGTGGAAGATCTCGGTCCGCACACCGGACGGGTCCACGAAGGCGATGGCCTCCTCCACCCGGCGTTCGTCCGCTTCCTCCACGGACAGCCGCTCGACCTCGTACCCGGCCTTCTCCAGGGTGTCCGTGACCCGGGCCAGCGCGAAGCGGTCGCGCACCTCCCAGCCCACGCTCCGCACCGCGTCGACGTCACCGGGGTGGACGACCATGCGCGCCGCCCGCTCGTCCATCCGCAGGTAGAGGGCGTCGGGGTCGGGGCCGGTGCCCTCGGCGAAGCTCAGGACGTCGAAGGCCAGTTCACGCCACCGGTCCATGTCGGTGGTCTGGACGGTCACGTACCCCAGAGCTCGGATCTCTGTCATGGTTCTCCTTCTGCTGTGCTGTGTGTCGACTGCGGTCAGATCAGGGCCCGCAGGGCGCCCTGGGGTTCGACTCCCATACGGGTCAGCGCGTTCGCGTGGTACGTGGGGCCGGGGATGTGGATCGCGTGGTTCAGCCCCGCGTGGGCGTCGCGCCAGTAGCGCTGCAGCGGCTTGTCCATGCGCAGGGCGTTGCCGCCGGACCGCGCGAAGATCTCGTCGACGGCACGGACGGCCCGCCAGGCGGCCCGCACCTGGGACAGCCGGCCCTCTGCCCGTACCTCGAAGGGGACTTCGCGGCCCGAGTCCACGATGTCCCAGACCCGGTTGAGGTTGCCGAGGATCTCGTTGCGGGCGGCCCGGATGTCGGCGATCGCCTCCCCCAGCACCGACAGGGTGTACGGGTCCTCACGGACCCTGGTTCCCTGGGCGTTGATCCGGTCGCGCTGGTATCCGAGGGCCGTCTCCAGGGCGCCCTCGGCGATACCGATGATCGCGGAGGTGATGCCCGCGGGGAAGGCGCACGACCACGGGATGCGGTAGAGCGTCTCCTCCCGGCCGAACTCCCTGACGGCGCTGCCGTCGATGACCTTGTCGCCGTCCATCACCCGGTAGTCGGGCACGAAGGCGTCGCGTACGACGATGTCCTTGCTGCCCGTGCCCTTGAGACCGACGACGTTCCAGGAGTCGTCGATGATCTCGTAGTCCGAGCGCGGCAGGATGACATGGACCTGCCGGGGCGGGTTGAGGGGCTCCCCCGTCTCGTCGGCGAGCAGTCCGCCGAGGAAGATCCACTGACAGTGGTCGGTGCCCGAGGAGAACTGCCAGCGCCCGGAGAAGCGGTAACCGCCGTCCACCGGCCGCAGCCTGCCCAGAGGCTGGTACGGCGAGGCGAGCCAGGTGTCGGGGTCCTCGCCCCACACCTCCTCCTGCACGCGCCGGTCGGCGTAGGCGAGCTGCCAGGGATGGACACCGACGATTCCATGGACCCATCCGGCGGCCCCCGAGAAGCGGGCGGTCTCCATGACCGCCTCGGCGAACTCGGCGATATGGGTCTGGGCTCCGCCGAACTCCTTCGGCTGGAGCATGCGCACGGCGCCCGCGGAGCGCATCAGGGCCACGGTCTCGTCGGACAGCCGTCCGAGCCGCTCGGCCTCTTCGTCCTGCTCCCGCAGCTTGTCGGCGTTGGCGATCATGTGTTCACGTACGGTGCTCATGAGGATCCTCGTGATTCGGGGTGGAAGGGGAAGTGCGCATCAGGCCTGGGTCCGGCCCTGCCGGTCGGCGTTCTCCCGGGACTCCGCCTCCCAGATACCGATCGCCCTGTCGCAGTCGACCTCGAACTCGAAGCGCTGCACCATCTCGGGCGTGACGTCCTCGACGTCGACGTAGAACTGCTCGTACCAGCGGCGCAGTTGGTAGACCGGACCGTCCTCCTCGGTGAGCAGGGGGTTCTCGATCCGCGACTTGTGCTTCCAGACCTCGACGTCCTGGAGGAACTGCTCCTCGAGACCGTCGACGAACATCGTGCCCATCTCCTGGGCCTGCTCGTCCGTCCAGCCCGGCTTCTTCTCGACGACGATCCCGTACTGCAGCAGGAACGAGTCGGGGCTGATCGGGTAGTGGCAGTTGACGAGCTTGGCCTCGACCGTGTCGCCGTTGGAATCGGTCCAGATGGTGTCCAGCATGAACGAGGGGCCGTAGTAGCTCGCCTCGGAGCGGGTGACGGCTTCGGGGAGGTCCATCTGGACGCCCGTCTTGATGTCGTCGCGCCCGGTGGACGTCATGTACTGGCTCGCGATGTGCCCCTGGAAGACGTTCTTGAAGAAGCGCGGGATCTGGAAGTGCACGTAGAAGAAGTGGGCCATGTCGACGAGGTTGTCGACGATCTCCCGGCAGTGCGCGCCCTCGACCAGGTACGACTTCCAGGCCCACTGGGTCCACCGGCCGTTGTCGTAGTCCTCGATCTCGGGGATCGTCACCTCGAGCGGGGGCGGGTTGCCCTGGGGGTCGTTCCACACGAAGAACAGCCCGTTGGATTCCCTCGTGATCCAGGCCTTGGTCCGCCCGCGCAGCGGCACCCGCCGGGCGTACGGAACGCCCGTGCAGCGACCCTCGCCGTTCCAGCGCCAGTCGTGGAACGGACAGGCGACGGTGTCGCCCTTGATCGTGCCCTTGGCCAGGTTGCCACCCATGTGCCGACAGAACGCGTCGATCATGTGGAGGGTGCCGTCCTGCCGCGCGAACACGACGGCTGTCTCGCCGAATATCTTGATCTCGTGGGGCTTGCCGTCCCGGAAGGTCTCCGCCAACCCCACGCAGTGCCAACCACGCGCGAACCTGGTGGGGTTGCTCCCCGCTTCGATGATCCGGATCTCGTCCTCGGCGACCGCGTCACCCATGTCTGCCTCCCAGACTGCCCGGTGCGCCACTGCACCGTGTCGGTGCGTCATCCTGAACAGCGTGTGGCCGAGTTCCTAACTACCGCTCCCGCTGATCGGGAGCGGCGGGAGCGGGCCGCGTACGGCCCTGCCTCGCGGTCGACGGGGAGGCGGCCGGCCTCGGCCGCGCTGCCCTCGCCGCACCGGCCGGCACCCACGCCCCGGCGCCGCGAGGATGGCGCCGGGGCGCCGCCCCGGCGGGCGCGGAATCCGCCGGGGCCGTGCCGCTCACGCGCTCCCGGAACGCAGCGCAGGCGCCACCTCACTCAACAACAGATCGACATGACGCTGCGTCAGGTCGTCGGGCATGGCGGCGACACTGGCCCAGAAGTAGACGTGTTCGACCGGGAGCCCGGCCGTACGTTTCCGGACAGCCTGGACGGCGTCCTGCGGGGTGAGCACGGTCAGCCCGGGAGCCCCGCCCTTCGGGGCGGCCCCGGCCGCCACCTCGTCGAGGGTGAGGTCGCGGGGCGCGTCCGGTCCGACCGCGCCCATCCGCCGGTAGGAGTTCACCTGATAGGCGTAGTGCGGGAGGATGCGCTGGAACGCCCTCTCGGGGTCGTCGGCCACGATGATGTCCATCAGGCCGCCCATGCGGGCGACCGACGGAAGGTGCCCGCCCTCCGCGAGAGCCTCGGTGTAGGGCTCCAGCAGACGCGGGTCCAAGGACAGCAGCCCGGTACCCAGCAGACCGGCACGACGGGCCCCCTGCGGCCCCTGGTACCCCATCCAGAGCGGCACCGGACTCTGCACGGGAGGCGGTGTCACCTCCTCGGCCAGCAGCCGGCGGATCTCGGCGGCCGCACCGTCCGTCAGGGAGTACCGGCGTCGCAGATCCGCCCCGAAGGCGTCGTACTCCCGCCGGGAGAACCCGGCGCCTATCCCGAGCTCCAGCCTGCCGCCGGAGACGAGGTCGACGACCGCGGCTTCCTCTGCGGTGTGCCGGGGGTGCCGCAGCGCCGCCAGCAGGATTCCGGTGCCGATCCGGACCCGGGAGGTGCGGGCCGCCACGGCGGCGGCGAAGGTGAGGGGCTGCGGGAGGTACCCGTCCTCGGTGAAGTGGTGCTCGGTCAGCCACACCGCGTCCGCGCCCCGCTCCTCTGCCTCGGCGATCAGGTCCAGGGTGCCGCGGTAGTGATCGGCCCAGGGCCGTTGCCAGCGGGGAGGGTTGCGCAGGTCGAAGAAGAGTCCGGTCTTCATGGTTCCACTCCTGGGGCTCCGGTTGAGAACTCGCCGCGCCTGCGTGCCGTGGATGCGCCGTCGTGGGCGCGACGCGTCGGAGCCGGTGGGGCGACGGCGACAGATCTGGGGAGCGTACGGAGGCCGGCTGACGGTTCTCGGCGGCGGATCCCGGTCAGCGGGAGACCGGACCCGCGGCCGATCCATCGCAACATGCCTCGTCAGGGGTATGGACCTGCAACGGAGCGGCGATTACAGTCCGACCCAAACAAACGCTTGATTGACAAAATCAGCACCCGCGTCCAAGGCCCTTCTGTGAAGAAGAGGAGCGGCCCGTGCCGACAGTGAAGTCCGCCATGCCCTCGCCTGCCCTCACCGAGACCGATCAGAGATACGACCTGTCCTCGTCCATGGTCAGCCGGATGACACGCATCCTCGATGCGTTCGGCCGGAGCAGAACCAGCCTCACCCTGGAGGAGGTGGAGGCCCGCACGTCACTGCCCCGTTCCACCGCGCACAGGATACTGAACCAGCTCATCCAGCTCGGCTGGATCACACGTGGCCAGCACGGGTACTCCCTCGGGCGCCGCGCACTGCAGTCCGCCGGAGGCGCGCACAGCTGGGACGAGCTGCGCAAGGCGGCGGCGCCGGTTCTGCACGGCCTCCAGGTGCACACGAAGCTGGTCGTGCACCTCGGGGTGCTCGACGGCCCCGAGGTGCTCTTCCTGGACAAGATCGGCGGGACCTTCGCCGCGTCCCTGCCGTCCGACGTGGGCACCCGCTGGTGGGTGACGAACAACGGGCTCGGCAAGGCCATGCTGGCGTATCTCCCCCCGGAGGACGTCCAGGAACTGCTGCGCGACTGCCCCGAGCACGTCGACAACGCGGACGAGGGCTTCACCTCCATCCACTGCGAGCTCAACGTCATCCGGCGTATGCGCGGGCTCGTCTTCGACCGCGGCGGAGGCATGCCGGGGGTGGGATCCGTGGCCTGTGTCATCCGCGGCGCAGACGGTCCGGTCGGCGCCATATCGGTCTGCGGCGAGCTGGCGCAGATGCATCTCGAACGTCTGGCGCCGCTGGTCGCCACGGCCGCGCACCAGGTGGCGGAGGCGCTCTACGCGGACGGGGCCGAAGCCGGTGGCGGTGAGCCCTCCGCGTCCGGCGCGGGCCGCGTGGATGCCTGGCCGGGTACCGCCCTGCGGCGGGACGCGGCGCGCGCATGGCTGGAGGGGCCGTACGGCGGTGGATGCTGCGGGCAGCGCGCGGTCTGCGATCGGCGCAAGAAGGTGTGACCGCCCGGCCGCCCGGTACTGCGGCGGGAGGCCGGGGATGTTGCCGGCTCCGGCGGCGCGCGGCACCGCCGCTCATCGCCGGTCGGCCGCCCGGCGGTTCCTCAAGGCCTCGGGCGCTGCCGGCAACGGGGCGTGACAGCCTCTCCAGCGGCGGATGGCGACCTGACGTCGGGCGGGGTGAAGCCACCCATGCTCGGGCCGAAAAGCCGGCCCGGCGCCACCGGGGAGTGGCCACGCGGCACGTCGGCGTCCCCTGCCATGTCATCCGGATGTGGCACGGAGCCCATAGACGCGCAGCGCATTGCCGCGGAACACCGCGTCCTTCTCCACGGGGTCCAGCGTCTCCGTGAGGCTGTCGGCGATCCCGACGACCGTCCCGTAGTCCGCTTCCAGGGTGCACACCGGCCAGTCGGATCCGAACAGCAGCCGCTGGGGGCCGAAGGCGTCCAGGGCGATGTCGGCCGCGGGCCTGAGGTCCTCGGTCCGCCAGGCCCCGGGGGCGGCCTCGGTGACCAGGCCGGAGAGCTTGCCCACCGTGTTGGGCAGGGCGGCGAGGCGGCGCAGGTCGGCGGCCCAGGAGGAGAGTTCTCCCCCGGCGATCGGGGGTTTGCCGAGGTGGTCGAGGACGAAGGTCAGGCCGGGGAGCCGGGTCGCCGCGTCGGCCGCGGCGGCCAGTTGACGTGGGGTGACGACGAGGTCGTAGACGAGCCCGGCTCCGGCCACGGCGGTCAGCCCGCGCAGCACGTCCGGGCGCAGCAGCCAGCGCGGGTCCGGCTCCTCCTGGACCTGGTGGCGGATGCCGACCAGCCGGTCCCCGCCCGGCAGTTCACGCAGCGCGGTGATCGTGTCGGCGACATCCGGGGCGGTGAGGTCGGTCCAGCCGACGACCCCGTTGATCAGGTCGCTGCGGGCGGCGAGGGCCAGTAGCTCGGGTGTCTCCTCGGGTACGCAGACGGTCTGCACGACGACCGTGCCGGCCATTTCCGCCACCCGCGCCTCTGCGGCGAGGTCCGCGGCCGAGAAGGACCGGGCGAGCGGGGCGAGGGCCTCGCCGGTGATCCAGGGCTGCGGCCGGGCCGTGAGGTCCCAGACGTGGTGGTGCGCGTCGATGATCCGTCGGCCGGTCACAGCTCCCACACCATCGGCAGTCCCGCCTCGGCGCCCGCCTCGGAGTAGTCGTGGGCGACGTCGAGGAGTTCCGCCGTCCGCGCCTGCCAGGCGATGTCGGCGGGGAGGTGTTCCCGTTCGGCGAGCAGGCGGGCGTAGTCCTCGCGCTCCAGCAGGTGGAACAGTTCGCGGCCGCTGCGCCAGATGGTCCACGAGGTCACGCCCGCGGCCCGGATGGCGCCGGTGAGTTCGGCGGACACCTCGCGGTGGGCCGCCTCGTACGGCGCGATCCGGTCCGCGCGCACGCGAGTGTGCAGGGCGGTCCTCACGGCTTCTCCTGAAGGGGTCCGAGGGGGCGGGGCCGACAAGGGTGGCTGAAGCGGGTGGTGGACAGGGCGACGCGCATCAGCGTTCCCGCGTGGGGGTCGGGACGTCCGGTGGGAGCAGGTCACGTTCCTTGAGCTCCGCCCAGAGCGCGTCCGGGACGGGGTGGTGGAGCATGGCTGCGGCGTCCTCGGCCTCGGTGGCGCTGCGGATGCCGACCAGCACGCTGGAGACGGCCGCGTGTCCGAACGGCAGGCGCAGGGCGGCGGCGCGCAGCGGCACGCCGTACCGCTCACAGACGGCCTGCAGGTCGAGGGCGCGGGCCACCAGGTCGTCGGGCGCGGCGGCATAGTCGAAGGTGGCGCCGGGCCGCGGGGCGGCGAGCAGGCCGGAGTTGAAGACGCCACCGATGACGACCCCCACGCCCCGCGCGGCCGCGAGCGGCAGCAGGTCGGCGAGACCGTGCTGGTCGAGCAGGGTGTAGCGGCCGGCCAGCAGCACGGCGTCGATGTCGGTCTCGCGGAGGAAGCGAGCCGGCAGCTCTGCCTGGTTCATGCCGACGCCGATGGCGCCGAGCACTCCTTCGCCGCGCAGCCGTTCCAGCTCCGGGTAGGCCTCTGTCAGGGCCTGCTCGGCGTGGTCGTCCGGGTCGTGCAGGTAGGCGATGTCGATCCGGTCGAGTCCGAGGCGTTCCAGGCTGTCTTCGAGTGAGCGGCGCACGCCGGAGGCGCTGAAGTCCCAGACGCGGCGGTGGGTCGCGGGTACGGCGAAGCCGCTCGCCAGATCGTCGGCGCCGCCGGCTGCCGCGGGTTGGAGCAGTCGGCCCACCTTGGTCGACACGGTGTACTCGTCCCTCGGGCGGCCTCGCAGAGCGGCGCCGAGGCGCCGCTCGGACAGGCCGAGGCCATAGTGCGGGGCGGTGTCGAAGTACCGCACGCCCGCGTCCCAGGCGGCGGCCACGGCTTGTCCGGCCTGCTCGTCGGTGACCGGGGTGAACAGGTTGCCGATACCAGCCGCACCGAAGGAGAGTTCGGTGACCCGCACGGCAGTGCGGCCGAGCCGGTTCCGACGCAGGGTCACGGCTGGGGCTCCGGTCGCAGACGGAGCCCCGCCATGCCGCCGTCGACCGCGAGGGCGGTGCCGGTGGTGCTGCCCGCGGCCGGGGAGGCCAGGTAGGCGATGGCGGCGGCCACTTCCTCGGCGGTGACGAGCCGACCGGTGGGCTGCCGGGCGCCCAGCGCTGCGCGTTCGGCGGCCGGGTCCGCGGCGGCGTCCAGCAGCCGGCCGACCCACGGGGTGTCGACCGTGCCCGGGTTGACGCAGTTGACGCGGATGCCCTCGCGGATGTGGTCGGCGGCCATGGCCAGGGTGAGCGCGAGCACGGCTCCCTTGCTCGCGGAGTACAGGGCGCGCTGCGGCAGGCCTGCGGTGGCGGCGATGGAGCAGGTGTTGACCACCGAGGCGGCCCGCGAGGCGCGCAGATACGGCAGGGCGGCGCGGGTGGTGCGGACGACGCCGAGGACGTTGACGTCGAGCACGCGGTGCCACTGCTCGTCCGGGTTGTCCTCGACCGTTCCGGCGGCGCCGATACCGGCGTTGTTGACCAGGATGTCGAGCCCGCCGAGCGCCTCGGCCGCCGCCTGTACGGCGGCGCGCAGGGAGTGGTCGTCGGTGACGTCGGCGGTGAAGCCGCGCAGCGGGGCGGGCGCGCCACGGGGATCGAGGTCGATGACGGCGACGTTCGCGCCCTGCTCGCTCAGCAGTCGGGCGGTGGCCAGGCCGATCCCGGAGGCGCCACCGGTGACCAGGGCCGCGAGCCCTTCGAGGCCGGTCGTCATGTGTGGTCCTCCCTTTCCGTGCCGGTGGCACCGGCGGCCAGGTCGGCCGTCCAGAACGTGCCGTCGGGGTAGCTGTAGGTGTCGAGGGTGGCCTGGTGCATGGCGGCGGAGAAGCCGGGCGCCGTGGGGGCCCGGTAGTGTCCGTCCGTGATCACCGCCGGGTCCAGGAAGTGCTGGTGGAGGTGGTCGACGTACTCGATGACCCGGTCCTCGGTGGTGCCGGTGAGCGCCACGTAGTCGAACATCGACAGGTGCTGGACGAGTTCGCACAGTCCGACGCCGCCGGCGTGCGGGCAGACCGGAGTGCCGAACTTGGCGGCGAGCAGCAGGATCGCGAGGTTCTCGTTGACGCCGGCCACCCGCGCGGAGTCCAGCTGGAGGACGTCGATGGCGCCGGCCTGCAGGAGCTGCTTGAAGATGATGCGGTTGTGCACGTGTTCGCCGGTGGCGACCTTGACGGGGTGGACGCCGCGCCGGATGGCGGCGTGTCCGAGGATGTCGTCGGGGCTGGTGGGCTCCTCGATCCAGTACGGGTCGAACTCCGCGAGTGCCTTGGTCCATTCGACGGCCTCGTCGACGTTCCAGCGCTGATTGGCGTCGATGGCCATGCGGATGCCCGGCCCGACGGCCCGACGGGCGGCGCGGCAGCGGCGGATGTCGTCCTGGAGGTCGGCGCCGACCTTCAGCTTGATCTGGGTGAAGCCCTCGGCGACGGCCTGCTCGGCGAGGCGGGTGAGTTTCTCGTCGGAGTAGCCGAGCCAGCCGGGTGAGGTGGTGTAGGCGGGGTAGCCGCGGCGCAGCAGTGCGACGGCCCGTTCGCCGGCGCCCTGCCTGCCCTTGCGCAGCAGTTCCAGGGCTTCGTCGGGGGTCAGGGCGTCGGTGAGGTAGCGGAAGTCCACCTGGGAGACCAGCCAGGCGGGGTCGGCGTCGGCCAGGAGCTGCCACAGCGGCTTGCCCGCGCGCTTGGCCGCCAGGTCCCAGACCGCGTTGACCACGGCGCCGATCGCCATGTGCATCACGCCCTTCTCCGGCCCGAGCCAGCGCAGCTGGCTGTCGCCGATGAGGTCGCGGTACAGCGAACCGGGGTCGGCGCACAGCTCGGCGACCGGGCGTCCGACGACGTGCTCGCGCAGCGCGGCGATGGCGGCGACCTGGACATCGTTGCCACGGCCGATGGTGAAGGTGAAGCCGTGGCCCTCGTGGTCGCCCGCCGAGGTGCTCAGCACGACGTATGCGGCGGAGTAGTCGGGGTCGGGATTCATCGCGTCGGACCCGTCCAGTTCCCGGGAGGTCGGGAAGCGGACGTCGTAGGTGTCGACGGCGGTGATCCGCGCGGCGGTTGCGGACAACTCGGCGCCTTTCACGCGTGGGTGAACGTCTGGCGCTGGGTACCGAGACCGTCGATGGACAGCTCGACCGTGTCACCGGCGCGCAGGTACGGGGTGCCGGGCAGGCCGAGGGCCACGCCGGCCGGGGTGCCGGTGTTGATGACGTCACCGGGGTTCAGCACCATGTACTGACTCAGGTACCGGACGAGATACGCGACGTCGAAGATCATGTTCTTGGTGTTGCCGTCCTGGCGGACCTCGCCGCCCACGGACAGGTGCAGGCCGAGCGCCTGCGGGTCACCCACCTCGTCCGGGGTCACCAGCCAGGGACCCAGGGGGTTGAAGGTCTCGCAGGACTTGCCGAGGTCCCACTGGGCGGAGTACTCGAGCTGGAACTCCCGCTCGGAGACGTCGTTGCTGACGGCGTAGCCCGCGATGTGGGCCGCGGCCTCGGCGGGGCTCTCCAGGTAGCGGGCCTCCACGCCGATGACGACGGCGAGTTCGACCTCCCAGTCGGTCTTCACCGAGCCGCGCGGAATACGCACCCCGTCGTAGGGACCCACGACGGTCGACGGGTCCTTCATGAAGACCACCGGCCGCTCGGGGACTGCCGCGCCGGTCTCCTCGGCGTGGTCACGGTAGTTGAGGCCGACGCACACCACCTTGCCCGGACGCGCGACGGGAGCGCCGATGCGGCGTCCTGCCAGGTCCAGACGCGGCAACGATCCCTCGGCCAGCGCCTGCCTGACCCGGTCGACGCCGCCGGAGGCGAGGAAAGTGCCGTCGATGTCCGTGGTGAGGCCGGTGAGCGTGTACGCGGCGCCTTCCTCGTCGAGGACCGCCGGCATCTCCGCTCCCGGCTCTCCGACGCGCAACAGCTTCATGTTCTTCTTCTCTTTCGTCGTCACGGCGGACGCCGATGCCCCCGGCGCCCCATACATCGGAGGACTTTCGGAGCCCGACCCTACGAGGAGCAGCCACACCTGCGCAACAAGTCCTCCGACCTTTCCCCGCCACCCTCCCTTCAGGGAACTTCAATCAACAGGCGGGGAGGGAGTTCAAGGACCGGGAACCCCGCCGTTGGAGCCCGTACGCCACTCGGAGATTCATCGGAGGTCCCCTCTCGCCGTGTACGTTTCCCGAGCGCCAGGCGCCGGGCCCCCCGTGCACGGCCCGGCCGATCGCCTGCCCCGGCGGACCGCCGGTTCTCCAAGGGCTGTCCCGTATTCCCTGATGGATCGGTGCACGGCGTCACGAACGCTGCATCGCAAGGCGGAAGGGCGCCCGCATACTGCGTGTCTTCGGGCGTTCCGACAACGGAGTGGGTTCCCCGTGCCGTTGAGGCTACGGCGGGGAGAGCGCGACCCGGTCCGAGCCCGCTCCAGGGGCGTGGAGGTCGGCCGCGGGCGGGAGGCCGGGCAGTCCGCCCCGGTCCCGGCGCCGCCGCCGCACCGTCAGAGCGCCGCCGCTTCGGGGCCGAGGGTGCCGCGCAGCCACCGTTCCACGCCGGCGACATGCACGGTCATCCAGGACCGGGCCAGCTCCGGATCCCGTCCGGCGATGGCGTCGCAGATCGCCCGGTGCTGGTCGCGGGTGCGCTGGACGGCGCCCTCCTCGGTCAGCCCGCGCCAGACCCGCGCCCGGGTCGTCGGGCCTGCGATCCCGTCGATCAGCGAGCACAGCACCGGGTTCCCGGTGCCGGAGGCGATCAGCCGATGGAACTCCAGGTCGTTGGCGATGAGTTCGTCCAGCGAAGGCTCCTTCGGGAGACGGTCGAGGATCTCCGCCAGAGCGGCGATCCCCTCTTCCGGCATCGCGCTTGCGGCCATCGCCGCCGCGGCGGGCTCCAGCAGCCGGCGGACCTCCAGGAAGTACAGCACCGTGTCGTCCTGGTGGAAGTCGACGACGAAACCGAGTGCGTCCAACAAGAGCTCGGGTTCCAGGCTGGTCACGTAGGTGCCGTCACCCTGACGCACGTCGAGGACCCGGATCAGCGAGAGCGCCTTGACCGCCTCTCGCAGCGAGTTGCGCGACAGGCCGAGCCGCTCGGCCAGGTCGGCCTCCTTGGGAAGCCGCTCTCCCGGTCGCAGCTCGCCATCGACGATCATCGCCTTGATCTTCTCGATGGCCTCGTCGGTAACCGGCACGGTGTGACCTCCTCGTACGAAGGCGCCACTTTACATCGGATGAATGTACGGTCCGGATCATGTGTCGCCCCCACCCCCTACATGGCCGGCTCCGGCGTCCGGAGGCGCACGCCGTCCCCCGGGGAGTGAACCGGCCCGGGCTTCAGCCTCGCTCGACAGTGAGGTCGAGGAAGTGGGTGGAGCAGGAAATACACGGGTCGTGACTGCGGATCACGCGTTCGCACAGTGCGGTCAACTCGGCATCGGTGGTGCGGCTGTCCGAGTCCAGGCGGCACTGCACCGCGCGCCGCAGGTCGTGTTCGATCGCCGCCAGGTTCTGGGCGGTCGGCGGGACCAGTACGGCATCGGTGACCGAACCGTCGGCGTCAAGGGTGTAGCGGTGGTAGAGGAGTCCTCGGGGAGCCTCGGTGGCGCCGTGGCCGGTGGCCGCTCGCGCGGGAACGTCGAGCCGGGGGTGAGGCGGGCGTTCGTAGGCATCGATGAGGCGTTGCGCCTCGTGAACGGCGTACAGCACCTCGATGGCTCGGACGATGATGCTGCGGAACGGATTGCGGCACACCGCTCCCTCGTTCGGGTCACCGAGCCCGGCCTCACGTGCGCTGCTCAGGACGTCGGGCGGAAGCCAGCGGCCGCTGATCGCGTAGCGGGCCAGCGTCCCGGTCAGATGGCGGCGTCCGTCGAGACGGGAGTGCAGCGCGGTGGAGTGCGGTACCTGGGTCTCGGTGATGTGCTCGGCAAACGCGTGGAGCGGGAAGGTGCGCGTGGGCAGGGCCCGGTCGCTGTCCGGGGGCAGGCCGGTGGTGCTCGGTGCCGGCATGACGGTGGGGGTGCCCGAGCCGATGGCGTAGCTGCCGGGCTCGGCCAGTGCGAGGAACTCGTGGTCGCTTCCGCCGTCGGGGAAGTCGAAGCCCGCCACCCAGCGCACGGTGGCCTCCGCGGCGTCGCGGGCGCGCCGCAGCCGTTCGGCCAGGGGGCGCAGTTCTTCTCTGGTGGGCACGCGGTGGAAGCCGCCGAGACAGACGTTGACGGGGTGGATGGGGCGGCCGCCGAGCAGTTCGACGACCGCATTGCCGGTCTGTTTCAGCGCCAGCCCACGTTCGACGTCGGCGGGGTGGGTGCGGGCCAGGTCGATGACACTGTCCTGCCCGAGGAAGTCGGGTGCGTGCAGGAGATAGATGTGGAGGGTCTGGCTTTCGATCCACTCGCCGCAGTAGAGCAGTCGGCGCAGGGCGTCCAGTTGTCCGTCCACGGTGATGCCGCACGCGTCCTCGATGGCCCGGCATGCGCTCATCTGGTAGGCCACCGGGCAGATTCCGCAGACGCGGGCGGTGATGTCGGGCGGTTCGGTGTAGGAGCGACCGCGCAGGAACGCCTCGAAGAACCGTGGCGGTTCGTAGATCTTCAGATGGGCATCGACGACCTGGCCGCCGTCGAGCCGAAGGTGCAGTGCGCCTTCGCCTTCCACTCGGGCGAGGGAGTTCACCCGCAGCACCCTGGTGCCCTGGTCCGTCACCGCTGCGCCTCCTTTCGGGATGCCGCGTCGAACTCGGGCGCGGCGGTGTTGAACGTGCGCAGCACCCTGACCACGTCGAGGGTGTCCATGCCGTCACGGCGCAGCAGCGGGATGAACGAGGGGAAGTTCACGGAGTTCGAGGGGCCGAAGCAGCCGTAGCAGCCTCGGTCGTAGACGGGGCACAGGGCGCCGCAGCCGGCGTGGGTGACCGGCCCCAGG
Source organism: Streptomyces sp. NPDC052052 (assembly GCF_040680455.1). Classification (NCBI taxonomy): domain Bacteria; kingdom Bacillati; phylum Actinomycetota; class Actinomycetes; order Kitasatosporales; family Streptomycetaceae; genus Streptomyces; species Streptomyces sp. NPDC052052. The sequence continues at coordinate 16,160 of NZ_JBFAWU010000021.1, forward strand.
CAGGGGGTGCCGTGGGCGACGGTGACACAGACCGTTCCGCGACGCTTGCACTCGAAGCACACGCTGTGTGCGGGCACATCGGGGGTCCGGCCGGAGAGGTAGGCGGTGATGACCTCGATGAGCTGGCCGCGGTCGATGGGGCAGCCGCGCAGTTCGAAGTCGACGGGGACGTGTGCGCTGATGGGAGTGGATGTGGCGAGGACGTCGATGTAGTCCGGCCGGGCGTAGACCACAGCCTGGAACTCGGCAACATCGGCGTAGTTGCGCAGCGCCTGGACGCCGCCGGCGGTGGCGCAGGCCCCGATCGTGACGAGGCGGCGGGAGGCGGCGCGGATGTGCCGGATCCGTTCGGCGTCCTCTGCGGTGGTGACCGATCCCTCGACCAGGGACAGGTCGTAGGGGCCCGGTCCGGGGTTGCTGGAGGCCTCCAGGAAGTGGGTGATCCGGACTCGGTCGGCGATGCCCAGGAGCTCGTCCTCGCAGTCGAGCAGGGTGAGTTGGCAGCCGTCGCAGGAGGCGAACTTCCACACGGCCAGCTCCGGCCGCCGTGGGGACGTACTCCTGCCGGCCGTGGTGGTCACGTCACAACTCCCTCACAGAAAGCAGGTGTTCGGCACGGCTCCAGGGGACGACCGGGCCGTCGCGGCACAGCAGCAGCGGGCCGAGCTGGCAGTGTCCGCAGTGGCCGGTGCCGCAGTGCATGGTGCGTTCCAGCGACACCCTGACCCGGTCCGGGACGAGCCCGCGGTGGACGAGCTCACGGGCGGTGGCCCTCATCATCACCTCCGGTCCGCAGACGAAGGCCGCCGCTCGCCCGGGGGTGAACTCGGCCCGGTCGAGCAACGCGGTGACCACCCCCACCTCCCCCTGCCAGTCGCCGTCCGGCCGGTCCACGGTGACGTGGACCTGGGCACCGGCACCACGCCAGTCATCCACATCTCGGCAAAAGAGCAGATCATCCGGGGTACGGGTGCCGATGAGGACGGTGAGCCGCCCGTAAAGTCGGGGCGTGGCGAGCGCGGCACGGACCAGGGGGCGCAGGGGTGCCAGGCCCAGTCCCCCGGCGATGACGAGTAGGTCGAGTCCTTGGGCGGAGGGCAGTTCCCAGCCGGTGCCGAACGGTCCGCGGATCCCGACCGTCGCGCCGCGCGGCAGGGCGTGCAGGGCGCGCGAGACCGCGCCGACGGCGCGGACCGTGTGCGTCAGCCGGCTGCCGTCGAGACGGCTCAGGGAGAGGGGGATGTCACCGATGCCGAAGGCGTACACCATGGCGAACTGGCCGGGGACAAAAGGCGACAGGGCCTCCGCCACCGGGTCGAGCACCAGCTCGGCGGTGTCCGGGGTCTCGTCCGAACGCTCGGCCACCCGGTACGGAAGCGGTGGGAGGCTCGGGCGGGCCGCCGTCACGGCCCCCGTCCTTCGGTCCCGGACTTCAACGGCTCGTCGGGCGGGCCGTAGAGGTCCAGCAGGCGGGTGCGGGCGGCCCGTAGTCTGCGGCCGATGGCCACCGCGGCAACGCACCGGGTGAGGGCCAGGCCGAACGCGCAGTCCGCGTCGATCGCGTCGCGCACCTGTCGGGCGTCGAACTCGTAGGCCGTCACGGGCGCGCGGGTCCGTGCTCCGAGATGCCATTGGTAGGGCTCGAACAGCCAGGACCAGCCGAGCAGTTCCCCCTGGCCGAGGGTTTCGACGACGGCCGTGCCGCGGCCCGGCTCGTGCATCTCCAGAGCCACGGTCCCGGAGCGGATGATCCAGAACCGGTCGGCCTCGCCGCCCTCCTCGAAGATCCGCAGCGCCGCCGGCAGGGAGACCTCGTGGGCGAGGGCCAGCAGCCGGTCGCGGTGCACCGGTGGGAGCGCCCCGAGAAATCCGGTTCGGCGGCCGGTCACGGCGTGGCCTTGCCCGGTACGCCGTCGGCCTCGCGCTCCGCGTTCAGTGCGTGGGCCTCCTCCGTGATGTCGATGCCGACCGGGCACCACACGATGCACCGTCCGCAGCCGACACATCCCGAGCTGCCGAACTGGTCGTACCAGGTGCCGAGTTTGTGGGTGGCCCACTGCCGGTAGCGGCTGTGGCCGGAGGCACGGACCGGACCGCCCGGCAGATGGGTGAACTCCAGGTCGAAGCACGACTCCCAGCGCCGCCAGCGCTCCGCGTGGTCGCCGGTCAGGTCGGTGACGTCCTCCGCGGTCGTGCAGAAGCAGGTGGGGCACGCCATGGTGCAGTTGCCGCAGGTCAGGCAGCGAGCGGCAACGTCGTTCCAGCGATCGGCATGCAGCGTCTCACGCATCAGCACCTGCAGGTCCACCTCCGGCATGGTGCGCCCCATCCGGCCCGCCGCCGCGGCGACGAGCTCCCGGGCCGCGGTGGCACACCCTGCGTCGGCCGGCTGCTGCGGCAGTTCGGCCAGTACCGAAACGCCCTCGTCGCTGCCGGCCCGGGCCCAGAAGCGGTGCCCTCTTTCGTCGATCACCTCGGTCAGCGCCAGGTCGTATGCGCCGTCCACTGCCGGCCCTGTCCCCATCGAGGTGCAGAAACAGGTGGCGCCGGGCTCGGTGCACTCCACGACGACCAGGAACACGCGTGCGCGGCGGGCACGGTAGCGGCTGTCGGTGTGCGGTCCGGCGGCCAGAACCCGGTCCTGGACGGCGATGGCCCGGAGATCACACGGCCGGACGCCCAGGAACGCGTAGGACGGAGCCGGAGTGTCGTTCCCGGTCACGGTCCAGGCGCCGTCGTTCCCGCGGTCGGCGCTCCACTGCCGCTCACGCTGCGGGTGCAGGTACGTCTTCCAGGACTGGGGCCCGGCGCTGTGTGCGAACGCCGCCCCGTCCTGGCGGGGCCGTACCCGGTAGTGGCCGGCTTCCAGCTCGACGCCCGACCCGTAGGGCAGTTCCTCACCGCTGCGGAGTTCGGCCAGCACGATCGCGCCGTCGCGCACGGTCGGCCCGATGACCGTGCGACCGCGCTCGGCGAGGACGGTGATGAGTGCCGCCAGTCCTTCCTTCCCGATCACCGCGGTGGTTGCCTGGTGTGTCATCAGCCGCCTTTCGGTGCGGGCCGTACCGGCCCGGTCGGGTACCGACCCGGTCAGTATGTGACCGGTGGCTGTTCGGGCCTGCTCCGACGGTCCGGGGTTGTGCTCCATACAGCGCTGTGGGTACCCCGCACGGTCCCCCGACCGTCCCGGACGGGGTCGCCGACGGCGGCGCCGGGGGAAGAACCGGTGCATGACTCTCCCCGGCGCCACCGCTCGCATCGCGGTGATCGGCATCGGCAATGTCCACCGTCGCGACGACGGCGTGGGCTGGACGGTCGTCGCCGGACTCGGACTGCGGCGGCTCCCCCGCGAAACCCGCCTGCTCTCCACCGACGGGGACCCCGCCCGCCTCATCGGCGCCTGGGAGGGTGCGAGTCTGGCGCTCCTCGTCGACGCCGCGCACGCCCGCCCGTGCCGGCCCGGCCACGTGCACCGGCTTCGCCTCCACGACGTGTTGTCCCACGGCACGTACGGCGCGACCAGCTCACACGGCTTCGCAGTCCGTGACGCGGTACAACTGGCCCACGTCCTGGGACGGTTGCCCGGTGAGCTGCTCGTCTACGCCGTGGAGGCCGCCGAGACCGGTCACGGTACCGGTCTGTCGCCCTCGGTCGCGGCCGCAGTGGGGCCGCTCATCGCGCGCATCGAGCAGGACCTCGACCGCCATGCCCGCGCCTCCCCTTGAGCGAGCCGCTGAGAGCCGCGCAGCCCCGCTACGCGGTGGGCGTGCGTGAGGAGACGTAGTCCGCGCAACTGTTGAGCGTGTTCAGCGCGGGGTAGTCCGTCTCCGGGAGTGCAAGGCCCGTGCGCCCGCTCAGCGCTTCGACGAAGTTGAGGAAGTCCAGCGAGTCCATCTCCAACGCGATCCTGAAGTTCTCGTCGGGCGAGAGGGCTGCGAGGTCGGCGCCGGGCACCACGTCTGTCAGGATCCGCTTGATCAGTTCGAGTGCCTCGTCGTGGTTCACAGTTCCTCCGGTCGTTGGAGCAGTTGGTCGAGCACCGTCAGGAAGCGCGCTCCGGTCGCGCCGTCACTGGCGCGGTGATCGGCGGAGAGCGTGGCCGTCACGGTCGGGTGCACCGTGAGCATCCCGTCCACGGCCACGGGACGCTCGACGACACACCCCAGTCCCACGAGCGCGACCTGAGGCGGGTAGATCACCCCGAACACCGTTTCGACTCCCTGATCGCCGAGGTTGGTCACGGTGAGCGTGGGATCGGCGGTCTCCGAGGCACGCAGGCGCCCTCCGCGAGCCCGGACGACCAGGTCCTTGAGGGTCTCCATCAGCTCCGGCAGGCCCATGGTGTCGGCGTCCGCGAGGGCCGGCGCCGCCAGGCCACCGCCGTGCAGGGACACAGCGACACCGAGCCGCACGGTGGTGGCCTGCACGAACGCGTCGTCCTTCCAGTGGCCGTTCAGCTGCGGCACCTGCCGTGCGGCCAGAGCAACGGACTTGAGCAGCAGGGCCGCGGGCACGAGGCGTTCCTTCACGGTGCTGTTCGCGTTCCTGTGAAGCATCCATGCCATGGCGGCCGCGAGGTCGATCGTCGTGGCGAGGTAGTAATGGGGGATGTCGCGGTTGGCACGTGCCATCAGCGCGGAGATCGCCGCTCGGGCGGCCGGTGTCCGCGTGCCGGGGGCGCCGGGCCCGGCCGAGGGGCGTACCGGGGGCGTGGTCCATTCCTCCGCCGCCGGCGGACGGCGGCCGTGCGGGCGGTGTGCGCCTTCCGCGGCCGCGCCGCGCACGTCGTCGGCCCTGATGGTTCCGTTCCGCCCGGTTCCCCGGACCTGGTCGAGATCCACTTCGAGGGCCTGCGCCAGACGGCGGGCCAGCGGCGACGCGCGGACGCGGCCTCGCGGCCGCGGTGCCGCCTTCAGGACGTCGGCGCGGGTGATGTGGCCGCCCTTGCCGGAACCGTGCACGGCGGCCAGGTCGATGTTCTTCTCCCGTGCCAGGTGCCTCACCAGCGGGGTGGACGTGGTTGCGGCGTCCACGGGTGCCGGACGGACGGACGCCGCGCGGGATTCAGGGGGTTGTGGTCCGGCCGATGGCCGCGCGGTGGTGCGTGCGGAGGGCTCGGTGGCGGGACCGATGACCGCAAGGGGCGCCCCGACCGGCACCGTGGTGCCGGGGGCGACCAGGAGACTGCTGACGGTTCCCGAGTCGAAGCATTCCACCTCGATGGTCGACTTGGCCGTCTCGACGACCGCTACGACTTCTCCCTTCGCCACGGTGTCACCTTCGCCGACCAGCCATTCGACCAGCTTTCCCTCGTCCATGTCGGCGCCCAGGGACGGCATGGTGAACTCGGGCATGTCAGCTCACCACCTGACCGACCGCGTCCACGATGGAGGCGGGCTGGGGCAGCGCGGCTTCCTCGAGCTGCCGGGCGTAGGGGATGGGCACTTCCGCGCTGCACACGCGCTGCACCGGGGCGTCCAGCTCGTAGAAGGCCTGCTCGGTGATGCGGGCCGAGATCTCGGCGGCGAGACTGCCACTGCGCCAGGCCTCGTCCACGACCACGGCGCGGTGCGTGCGGGCCACGGAATCCATGATCGTGGCATCGTCCAGTGGGCGCAGGGTGCGCAGGTCGAGGACTTCCGCGCTGACGCCTTCGCCGGCCAGGACGTCCGCCGCGGCCAGGGCCTTGGGCAGTGAGCCACCGTACGTGATGACGGAGACGTCCGTGCCGGGCCTGCGGATGGCGGCGCTGTCCAGGTCGACGGCATCGACCGTGGGATCCAGGACGCCCGCGGTGTTGTAGAGGCTGCCGTGCTCGAAGAGCAGTACCGGGTCCGGGTCGGCGAGGGCGGCCGCCAGCATGTGCCGTGCGTCGTCCAGGGTCGCGGGGGCGAGCACGCGGATGCCGGGGATGTGGGCGTACCACCCTTCCAGGCTGTGGGAGTGCTGGGCGCCGAGCTGCCGTCCCGCGCCGGTGGTCATGCGGATCACCACGGGCACGTTCAGCTGTCCGCCGGACATGTGCAGCAGGGTGGCCGCATTGTTGAGTATCTGGTCCAGCGCGAGAAGGCTGAAGTTGACCGTCATGATCTCGACCACCGGCCGCATCCCGCCGAGTGCGGCCCCGATGCCCGCGCCGACGAACGCGGACTCCGACAACGGGGTGTCACGGATCCGGTCGGGCCCGAACTCCTCCAGCAGTCCCAGGCTGACGCCGAAGCACCCGCCGTACCTTCCGACGTCCTCACCCATGAGGAACACCCGATCGTCGTGCAGTGCTTGGCGCAGTGCTTCGCGCAGTGCCTCCCGGTAGGTGGTGGGACCGTTCCTGGCTGCCCGGCGTGCGGTCATGAGGCGCCCCCGGCTTCACTCGTCACATGGCGAAGCAGGTCCGCGACAGGCTCCTCCGGTGCCTTCTCCGCCGACCGTACGGCCCGCTCGACGACATCGAGGACCTCCTGCTCCAGCTCTTGCGACGTCCGGTCGCCCAGCTGCCCTTCGGAACGCATCCGGTCGGCCAGTCCTTGGATCGGGTCGCGCTTCTTCCACTGCTCGATCTCGGTTTTGGCCCGGTAGCGATCCGGGTCGTACATGGAGTGGGCACGGAACCGGTAGGTCTGCGCTTCGAGGAAGTGCGGCCCGTTGCCCGCCCGGACGGACTCCGCAGCGCGGTCCGCGGCGGCTTCGACGGCGAGCACATCCATGCCGTCCACGGTCCAGGCGGGCATTCCGTAGGACGAGGCACGCATCGCGAGGTTGGTCTGCGCGTGTTCACGGGCCAGGCTCGTGCCCATCGCGTACAGGTTGTTCTCGCAGACCAGGAGCAGCGGCAGCCGCCAGAGTGCGGCCAGGTTGGCCGTCTCGTGGAACTCTCCTTCCGCGAAGGCGCCGTCACCGAAGAAACAGCAGGTGACATGCTCGCTTCCGCGCATGCGGTCGGCGAGCGCGAGCCCGGCCGCCAAGGGCAGTCCGCCCGCCACGATCGCGTTGCCGCCGTAGAAGCGTCGGTCCGCGTCGAACAGGTGCATGGAGCCGCCATGTCCGTGACTGCAACCGGTGGCCTTGCCGTACATTTCCGCCATCACGGCGTCCGTCGGCACTCCGCGGGCCAGAGCGTGCCCGTGCTCGCGGTAGGTGGACACCACGGCGTCCTCGGGGCGCAGAGCCGCGTTGACGCCCACGGCGACGGCCTCCTCACCGATGTAGAGGTGGACGAACCCCCGGATCTTCGTGCTGCTGTACAACTCGACGCACTGCTCCTCGAACCGGCGGATGAGGAGCATCTGCCGGAGGAGCGAAAGGCGGTGGTCGGATGCGGGCGCATGGCCTTCCGTGCTGGTGAGCGCTTTCCTGCGCGTGCCCTTGTGTGCTGCCGGACGGGCTCGTCCGCCGGCTCGCGCGGTGGTGGTGCTCATGGTCGTGCCTTCTCTCGCGGATGCGTCATCCCGGGTTCTCGACCGTGGACAGGTCTCCTTCGGGCAGACCCGTTTCCCGGGCACGCAGAACCCTGCGCATGACCTTGCCGCTGCGGGTCCTGGGGAGGTTCTGCTCGAACTCGATCTCTCTGGGGGCCACGGCCGGCCCCAGCCGTCGCCGTGCGAACGCCAGAAGGTCCCGCTTCAGGGACAGGTCGGGCGTGTATTCCGGGCGCAGGGACACGAAGGCCTTGACGACCGCTCCCGCCACTGGATCCGGACGGCCGATGACACCCGCTTCCGCTACGGCGGGGTGCTCCATGAGGGCGCTCTCCACCTCGAACGGGCCGATCAGATGTCCGGCCGACTTGATGACGTCGTCGGCGCGGCCCACGAACCAGAACCAGCCGTCCCGGTCCCGTCTCGCCAGGTCGCCCGTGAGGTACCAGCCGCCGGCGAAGCACGCCGCGTAGCGGGCCTCGTCATGCAGATAGCCCCGGAACATGGACGGCCAGCCCGGACGGAGCGCCAGTTCTCCCACCCGGTCCGGTTCGCCGATCACGCGTACGCGGCCACCGGTGACCTCGGCGCGGCCGTCCTCGCCGCGTTCGAGCAGGCCGGCCTCGACTCCGGGCAGGGGACGCCCCATGGAGCCCGGCCGGACGTCGTCGGAGCCGAAGTTGGCGATCATGATGGCGCCCGTCTCCGTCTGCCACCAGGTGTCGTGGATGGGCAGGCCGAGGACGTCCTGTCCCCACAGGACGGCTTCGGGGTTCAGCGGTTCCCCGACGCTGGCGACGAAGCGCAGGGCCGACAGGTCGTACGGCCCCGGGAGGTGTTTCGGCCCGGTCCGGGGCGTGCCGCGCATCAGCATGCGGATCGCGGTAGGTGCCGTGTACCAGACCGTGACCCTCTGGTCGTCCAGGATGCGGTACCAGCGGTGCACGTCGAACTCGCCCTCGTCCACCACCAGGGTCACCCCGTGGGAGAGCGGAGCGATGATGCCGTACGAAGTGCCGGTCACCCAACCGGGGTCGGCTGTGCACCAGTAGACGTCACCCGGGCGAAGGTCGAGCGCGAAGGCCGCCGTCGCGTGATGGGCGACGACGGCCTCGTGCACATGGATCGCGCCTTTGGGCGCCCCGGTTGTGCCACTGGTGAAGTGGAGCAGCGCCCTGTCCTCCGGTTCGGTCCGGGGAACGGTGTACGCGGGTGACGCCTGCCGCATCACGTCGGCGAACGAGTCCGTTCCCGGCGGCGGATCCTTGACCGGGCCGACGAGCAGCACATGGTCCAGGCGAGGCAGGCGGCACCTGTTCTCCTCCACCTTGCGCCGGTACAGCTCCTCCGTCGTGACGAGCACGCGGGCGTCACCCAGTTCAAGCCGCTGGTGTACGGGCTCCGGGCCGAACGCGGGGAACAGCGGACACAGCACGCGGGCGCTGCGCAGCGTGCCCAGCACGGTCGCAAAGAGCTCCTGGCAACGGCCCAGGAGTGTGAACACCGTTTCCTGCCGGGCCACCCCCATGGCCGTGAGCACGTTGGCAAAGCGTCCGGTGAGACCGGCGAGCTCGGAGTAGCTGATACGAGTGACCGTTCCGTCCGCCGCCACGCAGCGCAACGCCTCCCGGCCCCCAGCGCCTGCGGCCACCTGCCGGTCCACCGCTTCGTACCCCATGTTGAGCCCGCCACCAGGCAGTCCGGCCAGCCGAGCCCGAGCGCCGTCCCAGGTGAACTCGGCGCGGATCCGGTCATGGTCCAGGTGCGCGGAAGCGTCACCGGGCGGGTGCTGATCACGGGTGATGCGATGGTCCATGGCCGGGTCCCTGTCCTCGCTCCGGATTCCTCGAGAGCCTGCTCAGAAGTCACGATCCGCCGGTCCCCGGCCGGGTGAGGAGGGCCGAACGGGTCTGGGCCGGGGCCACTCGGACCCGGCTCGGGCGCACGGACGGGGCAGGACCGCCTCGACACCTCGAGTGCGGACCGGGGCGGCCGTGTGCTTCTGCGCGTCGGGCCACTCCGGGCTCCGGGTGCACCACCGGAGGATCTGGGATATCTCTCGAATGAGCGGAGGCCCTGCTGGGCGCGACCGCGCGGGCCCCACCCCGTTGATCACTCCCCCTTCGCCCACCACGCCTCTGAACCGGGGCGCGGGGCGGCAGTCGTGCGGAAGGACGGCTCGCAGACCGTCGTTCCGGACTTCTCGCGAGACGGAGGCAGTCCATGGAGCCAGTCGTCACCGTCGGCCTCGACGGGTCACCCGAGAGCCTGGCCGCTGCCCGCTGGGCCGCCGACGAGGCCGGGCGGCGGAGGCTTCCTCTCCGCCTCCTGCACGCCTGGCCCATGCTGGTGCCGGAACCGACCCGCGTTCCTGCCGAGCTCGACCAGAACTACTGGGCACGGCGGATCGTGCACAACGCACAGACGGAACTCCAGGCGCGCCACCCGGGCCTCTCCGTGGCCGGAAGTCTGGTTGCCGACGACGCCGAGCACGCGCTTCTGCGCGCGGCATCGGAGTCCGAGATGACCGTCCTCGGTTCGCGAGGGCTGCTGCCCGTCGAGAGCTATTTCCTCGGGGACATCAGCCTGAACGTCGTGGCCCGGGCCGAGCGGCCGGTGGTCCTGGTACGGGCTGGGACGGGCGAAGAAGGTCAGGAGGTCCCACAGACCTCGACAAGGGAGGTGGTGGTGGCGCTGAAACTGCACGGTTCCTGCGACGACCTGCTCGAATTCGCCTTCAAAACCGCTGCCGCGCACGGCGTGACTCTTCGAGCCGTCCATGGCCGGAGTCTTCCGGTGCAGGCATACGCACCCTGGGGCGTGAATCACGACGTGGCCCACGAAATCACTCGGGACGCACAGAAGCTCCTCAGCCAGACCCTCCGCCCCTGGTGTGAGCGATTCCCGCTGGTGGACGTGGCGGACAGCGTCGCACTCGTCAGTCCGGCCAAGGCCGTCGTACGGGCCGCCGACGGTGCCGGGCTGCTCGTCGTCGGCCGGCGTCAGCACCGCCCTGCGCTGACGCCGCAGCTCGGCCCCGTGGTCCAGGCCGCCATTCATCACGCACACTGCCCCGTCGCCGTCGTCCCCCACGCCTGACACGAGGAACGCGCGGCGCCGATGCGGGAGAGAGCGGACACGAGAGTGCTGTCCGACGGTGCCGGGTGGCGGACCCGTCCGGTCCGCGTGGTGGTTCCAGTAGGCCCAAGCCGCGGACAACACGCGCAGCGCATGCTGGAGTCCTGAGCAGGTCGAGGAGGCGCTTGCCGCTTCGCCGGCGGGGAGAAAGCCCGGTACGCCGTCGGGCGGCACGTCTTCGGGCAGCCTGGAGCATTCAGCGGAAGGACCGGCCATGCCCCAGCACACCGGCACCGAAAAGCCCCGCACCAAACGGTGGAGCGTGCGTCTGGACCTCTTCGAGGAAGGTGACCTCACCAAGGTTCACGCCGTCCTCGACACCGAGGACACCACGCTGCAGAGCCGCACCTCCGCACACCGCAACCCTCACGATGCCCCCGTCCCCGAGATCGGCGACGAGTACGCTGCGGGCCGGGCCCTGATCGACCTCGGCAACCAGCTGCTCCGCGCCGGAAGCCTGGACGCCACACGAAGCGGCCTCACGGTCCCGGAGTGAACGAGAACCCCCGATTCCGTCGGACGGCCACGCGTCCACACCGCATGGGCGGCTCCGGAGGCCCGTTGCCGCCTCGTCACGCCGGGCCCGACCTCGCTCCGGCGGCAGGCCGGTCTCACCTGCCGGTGGAATCGCTCCGGCCGTCGTCGGTGCGATAGGAGAGGTGTTCGGTCACGGACACCACCCCGTCCACACTCCGGCAGAGCCGTTCGACGATCGGAATCAGGCTCTTGAACTCGACCGTTCCGCCGAGTGCCACCTGCCCTTCCCGGACCTCCGCGGTGACCGCCCCCGGTGCGAGCCCCAGTGTCTGCTGCAGGACGTCCCGGTCGATCTCCTCCCGGATGGCCTCGTCCCGGCGCAGGAAGATCCGCAGGAGGTCACCGCGGCTGACGATGCCGAGCAGCTTGTCCGTCTCGTCCACGACGGGCAGCCGCTTCACGTTGTGCACCTCCATGAGGCGGGCCGCCTCGACCACGGTCCAGTCCGGACGCGCGCACACCGCGGGGGCCGACATGATCTCCTCCGCGCGGGCTCCCTCGGCCTTGGCCCGCTCCCACGCCTCGATGTGCGGAAGGGGCGTCAGGCCGGACGGATCGGTCTGGTCGGAGGACTTGCGCAGCAGATCGGCCTCGGACACCACCCCCAGCGGCCGGCCGAGTTCGTCCACCACGGGCACCGCGGTGACATCGTTCTCCGACAGCAGTTTGACGATCTCCTTGAACGGCAGGTCACGCCGCGCCCGGACGACGTCCCGGGTCATGAGTTCTGCAACCGTGCGATGACGCATGCGACGCCCCTTCGGAATGTGGCGGCGGAAAATGGTGACGCGTTCGGCCGATCAAGGCACCGGGCTGCTGCGACGGGGCCCGCGGGGCTCCCCCGGACCCGGTGGAACCCTCCACGGCGGCCCGGTCCGCCCTCCGGGCATTGTGCGTCTCTCCTCGTGCGCGTGCACGCCGTACAGGGCAGTTCGAGTGCGGCGATACGACGAGGGAGTGTGCGAGCCCGCGTCGGCGATCACCTGGTCGTCGCCGGTCCGGCACCTCCCGGCCTCCGGCTGGCCCGCCGTGTACGGGCGACCGATAGTGGAGACAGGAGGGCGAAGCCGGAGCGGCGGTCACGAAGGACCGGGTGACGTTGCCGGCGTGTTCGCGCGGCCGGAGGAGGGTGCCTTCGATGTCCAGGGCCACGAGCACCGACCTCTACGAGGTCACCATGGCTCGTTCGTATCTCTGCGAGGGCATGACCGGGCCGGCCACGTTCAGTCTGTTCGTGCGAAAGCTGCCGCCGGACCGTGGGTTCCTCGTCTGCGCCGGACTGGAGTCGGTACTCGACTTCCTCACCGCCTACCAGGTGGAGACGGAGGACGTGGCCGTGTTCGCGTCGGTGACGGGGCGGCGGTACGAAGACCTGGAGCCGCTGCTGGGTCTGCGGTTCGAGGGCGAGGTCCGGGCGATGCCCGAGGGAACCGTCGCACTGGCCGACGAACCCCTGCTCGAGATCACGGCTCCTCTGCCCCAGGCACAGCTGGTGGAGACCTACGTGCTCAACCAGGTCAATCACCAGACCGCGGTGGCCTCCAAGTGCGCGCGGTGCGTGCTTGCGGCTGCCGGGCAGGCGGTCGTCGACTTCTCGCTGCGCCGCACACACGGCATCGAAGCAGGGCATCAGGCCGCCCGGCTGGGCGCCATGGTCGGGTTCACCGGGACAAGCGATGTGGCGGCCGCGTACGCCGAGGGGCTGACCGCGGTCGGCACGATGGCCCACTCGTACGTCGAGGCATTCGGTACGGAGGAGGCCGCGTTCCGTGCTTTCGCCCGGTCCTGCCCCGGTCCGGTGACGCTGCTCGTGGACACCTACGACACCCTGGCGGGCGTGGAGACGGCGGCGAAGGTGCTGCGCGACCTGGGTCTCGGCCCGGGGTGTGCGATCCGCCTCGACAGCGGGGACCTGGGGGCCCTGGCCGAACAGGCTCGAGCCGTGCTGGACGGCGCCGGACTCCAAGAGACCCGGATCGTGGCGAGCGGGGGTCTCGACGAGTTCGCGGTCGACGAGCTGGTCCGTGCGGGAGCGCCCATCGACACGTTCGCGGTCGGCACCCGGATCGGGGTCTCCGCGGATGCTCCGTACCTGGATTCCGCTTACAAGCTGGTCGAGTTCGACGGTCGGCCGGTGATGAAACTGTCGTCGGCCAAGGTGACGGCGCCGGGCCGCAAGCAGGTGTTCCGCCGGCCGGGGCAGGCGGATCTCGTCGCCCTCGCCGACGAGCGGCCGCCGCCCGGTGCCACCGCCCTGCTGGAGCCGGTCATGCGTGAGGGGCGCCGGACATCGCCCCCACCCGGACCGGCGGACGCCCGAGAACGGTTCGCCGACGGTCTCGCGGCGCTGCCACCCCGGGCCCGCGCCCTGCGAGCGCCCACCGCACCGACGGCGGAGATCTCCGAACGCCTCGGTTCGCTCACCGCGGAGGTCCGCCGGCACATCGAGACCCATCTCCTGCCGGACGGCCACCGGCCCGGTGGCGGGGCCGAGCACGCCGACAGACCTTCGGCGTCCGGCCGTGCGCCCGCAGGAGGCTGTCGATGAGCACCGCCCGAGCCACTCCCGAGGAGCACCTCATGGCCGCGTCCCAGTACACCGTCAGCGATGTCATGACCCACACCGCCGTGGCGATCGGCCGCGAAGCCTCGTACAAGGAGATCGTCGAGCTCATGCACAAGTGGAACGTCAGCGCGGTGCCGGTCCTCGAGGGCGAGGGCCGCGTCGTCGGTGTCGTCTCCGAGGCGGACCTGCTGCTCAAGGAGGGGTTCCGGGGGAACGGGCCGGAGCAGCCGCTCCGGGTCGAGGACGCGTCCAGGGCCGACGCGGTGCTGGCCGAGGAGCTCATGTCGAGCCCGGCCGTCACCGTCCATCCCGATGCCACACTCGCCGAGGCCGCCCGGATCATGGCGCGCAGGAAGGTCAAACGCCTGCCCGTCGTCAACGGCCTGGGCATGCTGGAGGGCGTCGTGAGCCGCAGCGACCTGCTGAAGGTGTTCCTGCGCCCCGACGACGAACTGTGCGAGGAGATCCGTTCCGCCGTGGTCGCCGAGTTCCCTGACACCGAACGCGTGGAATTCTCGGTACTGGAGGGGGTGGTGACTCTTCGGGGACCCTTGCGGAACCACTCCCTGCTGCCCCTGTTGGTGCGGGCCGTTCGCGCCGTCGAGGGCGTCGTGGACGTGCGGGTGGAGGTCACCTGACGTTCCTCCTCGCCCCCTTCCGTTTCCTCCTGCCCGGTCGGCGCTCCGAACCAGGACCGACCGGCCCCCGCCGCGGCCCGTTCGGCCCTGCTCTCCCGGGTGCGGCCCGGCGGATCGTGGCTCCTGAAGGACCTGTGGAACTCACGAAATCCCATCCCCGGATCGGCTTCGGGTCTCCGCCGGACACAGCGGGAGGAGGTGCTGCCGTGCAGCACATTAGAGTGGGCGACCTGATGACCGACGAGGTCGTCTCGGTCGTTCCCGCCTCCCCCTTCAAGGACGTCGCGAAGCTGCTCGCGCAGCACGACGTCAGTGGGCTGCCGGTGCTCGACGAAGAGGACCGGGTCGTGGGTGTCGTGTCCGAGAGCGATCTGCTGGGCCGTACGGCGATGGCCCCGGAGCAGGGCCCGGTCCCGCTCGCGGTCACCCCCGGCCGGGCGGGTGCGGCCGGGACGGGGCTCACCGCCGGTGACATCATGTCGGCCCCCGCGGTGACCGTCCGCGCCGAGGCGATGGCCCCGGACGCCGCCCGGCTGATGACCCGCCGCGGGGTGGAGAGGCTCCCGGTGGTGGACCACGAGGACCGGCTCGTGGGCATCCTCACGCGCCGGGACCTGCTGTGCCTCTTCCTGCGGCCCGACGCGGAGATACGCCGCCGCCTGGTCGACGCGCTCGTGGAGAACATGGGCCTCCAGGCGGACGTGGTCTCCGTCCATGTGGTGGATGGCGTCGTCACGCTGGAGGGCCGCCTCGGAGCCCCGGAACGGATCGCGTTCCTCACCTGCCTCGCGGAACACCTCGACGGGGTGGTCTCGGTCGTCAACCGTGTCACCGCGTGCCCGCCGGGTCCGGCGGCCGCCGCGCCGGGGTACGCCGGTTCCTGACCGGACGCTGGGCGAGGAAGCGTACGGCCGCTCCGACGATTCATCCGGGGGACGGGCGGCGTGCCGCGTCACCGCGCGTTCACCTCGTTCCCCTACCGTCTTCCGGCATCGATCGCGTCCTACGCTGCGGCCGCCCAGGAGCAACGACATGAGCAAGGGTCCCTCGCAGACGCCGAGCGAACCGGGCGGGCTCCAGCGGCGCCTGGGCGTGACCGATGCGGTGGTGATCGGCCTGGGGTCGATGGTCGGTGCCGGCATCTTCGCCTCACCGGCCCCGGCCGCCCGTGCCGCCGGATCCGGTCTGCTCCTCGGTCTGGCCCTCGCGGCAGCCGTGGCGTACTGCAATGCGACCTCCTCGGCCCGGCTCGCCGCCCAGTACCCGACTTCCGGCGGTACCTACGTCTACGGCCGCGAGCGCCTGGGCGCGTTCTGGGGGTACCTGGCCGGGTGGGCGTTCGTCGTCGGCAAGACCGCTTCCTGCGCGGCCATGGCCCTGACTGTCGGCGCCTACGTCCGGCCGGGCCAGGCCCACGCGGTGGCGGTCGGGGCCGTGGTGGCCGTGACGGCGGTCAACTGCGCCGGGGTACGGAAGTCCGCGTCGCTGACGCGGATCATCGTGGCGGTGGTGCTGGCGGTGCTGGCCGCCCTCGTCGTCTCCTCGTCGGCCTCCGGCGCGGCGGACCCGGCACGTCTGGACATCGGTCCGGACGTCACGTTCGGCGGGGTGCTCCAGGCGGCGGGCCTCCTCTTCTTCGCCTTCGCCGGCTACGCCCGCATCGCCACCCTCGGCGAGGAGGTCCGTGACCCGGCACGCACCATCCCGCGGGCCATCCCGCTCGCGCTCGGCATCGCTCTCGTCGTCTACGCGGCCGTGGCGGTCTGTGCGCTCACCGTGCTGGGCCCGTCCGGGCTGGCGACGGCCGAGGCGCCGCTGTCCGACACCGCCCGCGTCGCCGGGGCCGGATGGCTCGTCCCGGTGATCCGGGCGGCGGCCGCCGTCGCGGCCCTGGGCTCGCTCCTCGCGCTCACCCTCGGCGTCTCCCGCACCACCCTGGCCATGGCACGCGATCGGCACCTGCCCGCCGCACTCGCCACGATCCGGCCCGGGTCCCACACCCCGTACCGCGCCGAGCTCCTGGTGGGGGCCGTGGTCGCCCTCACGGCCGCACTCACGGACGTACGCGGGGCCATCGGGTTCTCCTCCTTCGGCGTGCTGACGTACTACGCCCTGGCGAACGTCTCGGCCCGAACTCTGTCCCCCGCCGAGGGCCGTCCGGCCCGGGTCGTCCCCGTTCTCGGTCTGGCCGGCTGCCTCGTCCTGGCCCTTGCCCTGCCGCTGTCCTCCGTGATCACCGGCGCCGCGGTGATCACGGCAGGAGCCGCCGTCTACGGGGGACGCCGCGCGCTGACCCGTCGGAGGTGATCACGACCGCTTCGCACCGGGCGCCAGGGCCGACCGGGCCAGGTCCGACCGGGTCGGCCCGGGTGCCGGCGGAGGTGGGGTGCGGGACCCTCGAATACAGCGGGTCCGTCGTCCGGACGTACCGGCGCGGGCCGCACGCACGGGTGCCCGGTGTGACGGGAGGCCATCATGAACCAACGCGTCGTCGTCGGCCTCGACGGTTCCGCGGAGAGCGCAGCCGCGTCCCATTGGGCCGCGAGGGAAGCAGTCCTGCGCGGCACCTCCCTGCATCTCGTCCATGCGGAGGAGCGGGGGGCGGCCCTCGACGCCCCGGCCGCCAAGTCGGATCCGGACCGGACGTGGGTACAGGACCTGTTCGACCGGATCTCCGGGGAGCTGCGCGAAGAGCACCCGCGGCTGCGCATCAGTTCGGAATCCCTGGACGGGCGTCCGGCGGACGTACTGGCCGGGGCAGCGGAGAGCGGGAGCATGCTGGTCCTCGGTTCGCGCGGATTGGGCACGCTCATGGGGTTCGTGCTCGGCTCCGTCGGTATGGCGGTCGTCCACACCGCGCGGCAGCCGGTGGTCCTGGTCCGTGCGCCCCGGCGCACGCCCCCGGACGCACGGAAGGATCAGGCTGCGCGCACGGTGGTGGTCGGCATCGGCCTGGGCCGCCGGTGCGACGCCCTGCTCGCCTTCGCCTTCGAGGAGGCGTGCCGCCGAGGCTGCGGGCTCGTCGCCCTGCACGGGTGGACGCCGCCTCCGCTGGCGGGATCCGGGCTGGCCTACAGCCCGGAGCTCAACGCGCGCCTCATCCGCGACGCGCAGACGGGTCTGGAGGACCTGCTGCGTCCCTGGCGGGAGAGGTACCCCACGGTCGTGGTCGACGCGCGTGCCGCGGCCGGACGTCCTTCCGTACAGCTGCTGGACGCCTGCGCCGAAGCGGAGCTCGTGGCCGTCGGCCGTCGCGTCCGCCGTCTGCCGACGGGCGGGGAGCACATCGGGCCGGTCACCCACGCGGTCCTCCACCACTCCACCGCCCCGGTCGCCGTGGTCGCCCACACCTGAGGCGCTCGGCCGGTGGCTTCGGGCCCGTGCTGCGCCGATGCGTGGGGCCGACGGGTTCCGTAGGGCGGTCAAGCGCCCCAGGGCATTCAAGAGCCTCGGTAGAGACGTTCGAGGTCCACCAGCATCACCTCGCCGCGCGCCTGGGCGAAGTGCAGTGCCGGGCTGAACCCGGAGGCACCGTAGAGGGCCAATCGGACCGAGCCGGGGCCGGCTCGGTCGCGGGAGTCGAGCCGGTCCAGGATGCGGCGCAGATGGTGCAGATGGTGGAGGTCCATGCCGGTGCTCCAGCGCGCAAGCCCCAGCGACACGAGCGGGCCGGCCGGTGAGCCGTTCGTCCGCCGCACCACGACCTCGGCGTCGAGGCCGGCCTCCCCCGACGGGCCGCTGAGCGCACCGTGCGATGCCACGACCTGTTCGGTCCCGAGGCCCCAGTCGGCGTAGGAGACGGCCCAGTCCCGGCAGATCTGGGCGAATCCGCGGACGGCGACCAGGGCATCGAAGTCGGGCCGGGCCTCTTCCCACACGGTCCGGGCATCGCTCAGTTCCAGAGCGGCCCTGCGCGGGCGTGCCACGGCGTGTTCGAAGGCGAGCAGCGGGTCGGCGATGTGGTGGCGGGTGATTCCCAGCTGCAGTCCGTCCGGCTGGGACCGGAGCAGACCGCGGTCGCGCAGCACGGCGAGCGCACGTGAGGTGTCGGTGAGCTGCTGTCCCAGGAACGTGGCGATCTCTCCATGGGTCGTGCAGCCTCTGGCCAGGGCGGCGAGCACGGAGTGGCAGACCCCGCGGTTCCACGGTCCGGTCTCCTCGTCCAGGAGATGGCGGGCCTCGTGGTACAGCGGCATGCGTGGGTTGAGAACGGTGCGGCAGACCCAGGCGTCGAAGTCGTTCCGGTCGGCCGGGACGTCGTCGTCCACGTAGTCGTGCCGGTAGGCGGGCGTGCCCCCGACCACGGTGTGGACGAGGAAGGCGAGCGCGGGTTCGTCGATGCCCCACAGGCGCGCCGCTCCCCGGAAGTCCATCGGTTGCACGTCGAGTATCAGTCCGGTGCGGGCGCGCAGGGGTGAGGCCGAGCCGAAGAGCCGGGTCATCACGGGCGCGGCCTCACCTCCGAGCAGCAGCCGCACCCGGTTCTCCAGGGGCGGCCGGTCGAAGTGGCGCAGGGCGCCGTAGATGATGGACGGCAGCGCCGGGCTCGCCGCGACGAGATCGGGGAAGGAGTCGATGACGACGGGCACGGGACCGTCGTCCCCCGTCGCCACCAGGGCGTCGAGGCATTCCTTCCAGTCGCGCCAGCACAGAGGTCGCGATTCCCGTCGGTATCGGGCGTACTCCTCCCCCATCCTCCGCAGGGCTTCGGCCTCGGTGGCCTGCTGGCCGCAGAAGTAGAAGCCTCCGGTGGCACCTGCCAGCGACTCCAGCAGGAGTGTCTTGCCCTGACGGTGACGGCCCATGACGACGGCCAGGTCCGGCCCCGGGTGGGGGTCACAGGCGAAGGACAACAGGGCGGCCCACTCGCTCTCCCGGTCGAAGAGGCGCTCCGGCCTGGGCGCGCCGTCGGGGGCCATGACCGGATTCCGTCGCTGTGCATGTACGGCGTTCATGCGGGACACCTCCGCAGGTGCTGCCGTTCTCCGGTCGGCCGCCTTCTCGTCCACGCACGTCCGTCGGCGTCCACTCCCAGGCTGCCCCGGGTCCGGGAGCCACGCTTGGGCCGTTCGGTCCCCGGCCGGTCCTTTCGGCCCCTGGTACCCGGTGCCCGGTGCGTGTGGGCGTCGACCGGGGAGGGTGGTCTCGCTGTGCACGACACCGCCCTGGTCCGCGCCGCGAGCCGACTCGTCCGGGGCCGGGCCCTGACCGGGTCAGGGCTGGGGGACGAGGACGACCGGGCAGTGGCTGTGGTGCAGAACGGCATGGGCCACATGGCCGAGCGGAGAACCCACGAGGTGGGAATGGCGGCGGGGTCCGATGACGATCAGGTCGGCTTCGCCGGTCGCCTCCACCAGCGCCTCGGAGACGGATCCGGCACGCAGGACGGCTTCGGTCACCGACAGTCCCGGGAAGTCGACGCGCACGGTCTGAACGATCTCGGCGACGGTTCCCGAACGGTCGGCGGCGAACCGGTCCGCTCCTTCGAACCTGCTCGCCATGTTGCCGACGCTCTCGAGGAGGACCCAGGCACTCACCACCCGCAGCACCGCACCGTCCCGGTCGGCCAGCCGGGCGGCGACGCGCAGCGTTTCGCTGTCGCGTTCGTCCTTCACCGCGGCCAGGACGACACCCACCGGTTCGCGGTCCTCGGCGGGCACCACGACGACCGGGAAGGGGGAATGGCACGCCACTTGGAGCGAGTCCGACCCGAGGAGCAGGGAGGAGAACCCTCCGCGCCCGCGGGAGCCCACCACGACGGTGGCGCCGGGGCCCGCCTCGGCGAGCAGACACGGTGTGGTGCCGTGCTCGCAGAGCGTCGTGGTCACTGCGACGGACGGTGCCAGCCGGCGGGCGAGCTCGGCGGCGTCGTCCAGTACCGAGCCGCCGAATGCCGCGATGCGTCGATGGTCCTCCTCGGAGAGGTACGGACTCGCGAGGCGGATCCCGGTGGCGTGCACCAGGTGCAGTGCCGTACCACGGGCGGCTGCCTCGCCCGTCGCCCACCGCACCGCCCGCAGCGCGTCAGGGGAGCCATCGGTGCCGACCACGAGCGCCCCCGTCATGAACACGTCGCTCGGCGTGCTGGGCATCCTGCCTCCCTGGTGTTTCCGCGGACCGGCACAGAGCCATACGACCACGGTGCGCCCACCACCGGCCTCTCGGCATGGGCCGGGCGGACACGGGACCGGGCCGGGCGGCCCCTGCGCCGCGGGGCCACGGTGACGTTTCCGGGGCTCAAGCGTGCGCCCAGGACGGGCGCGGACCCGTTCGGCCCTGGCGCGGATCCGCCGGAGCGGACCACCATGGACCGAGCGGGGAACGAGTCGACTGGCCGCCGACGGTGCGGAGGATGCCATGAGCGAGGATTCGGGTTTCTCGGCCTCCAGGCCCATCCGGGTGTTCCTGGTCGACGACCACGAGGTGGTGAGGCGCGGAGTACAGGACCTGCTGGACGCGGAGCCGGACCTCGAAGTCGTCGGCGACGCCGGTACGGCCGATCACGCACTGGCCCGCGGCCCCGCCCTCCGCCCCGATGTCGCGATTCTCGATGTGCGGCTGCCGGACGGTGACGGCATCACGGTCTGCCGTGAACTGCGCTCCCGCACACCGGGGCTGGCCTGTCTGATGCTCACCTCGTTCGACGACGACGAAGCCCTGCTCGATGCCATCATGGCGGGCGCGGCCGGCTACGTACTCAAGGAGATCAAGGGGGCCGATCTCGTCACCGCCGTCCGTACCGTGGCCTCCGGGCGCTCGACGCTCGACCCCGCGACCACGGCTCGGCTGATGAACAACCTGCGCGCGGAGGAGTTCGGGGCCGAGTCCGCCGCGGACGGTGCGCTGTCGGAGCTGTCGCCCCGGGAGAAGGACGTCCTCGCACTGATCGGCGAAGGGCTGACGAACAGTCAGATCGGCAAGCGTCTGTACCTGTCCGAGAAGACGGTCAAGAACCACATCTCACGTCTGCTGGCCAAGCTCGGTGTCGAACGACGCATCCAGGCGGCGGTGATCGCGGCACACAGCGAGGAGCCCCCGCGTGCCGACGGCACCGGATACCGGCATCGGTGACCCCGCAGGCGCGGGGCTTCACGGCTGCCGCAACGGCACCTGCCACTCCAACCGGGTGCCTCCGCCCGCGGCCGCTCCGAGCCGCAGTTCCCCACCGAGTTTCTCGGCTCGCCGCGCGAGGTTGTCGAGTCCGCTCCGGGATCCCCCGTCCTCGGGCATCCCCACCCCGCTGTCGGGCATCCCCACCCCGTTGTCGGACACGACCAGCGCCAGCCGGCCGCCTTTGACCATCAACGACACATCCACCGCCGTCGCCCGCGCATGGCGCGCGACATTGCTCAGCGCCTCGCCGAGAACCGCGACCACCTGTTCGGCGACATCGGCAGGAACATCCGTGTCGATCAGCCCGCCCATGCGCAGGGACGGCTGGAATCCCAGGGCCCGCGCCGCTTGCTCGATCTCCTTGGCGATGCGTACACGCAGTCCCTGGCCCGCCCGGTCACGCGCCCGGAGGTCGAAGATGGCCGAACGGATGATCTTGATGGTTTCGTCCAGGTCGTCCACCGCACGCACCAGCCGCTCGCTCGCCTCTGGTTGCTCCACCAGCCGCACCACGCTCTGCAGGGTCATCCCGGTGGCGAACAACCGTTGGATGGCCAGGTCGTGCAGATCCCTCGCGATCCGGTCGCGCTCCTCCAGCAGGGCGATCTGTTCGGCGGACTCGCGCCGCTCCGTGAGCTCCATGGCCAGGGCCGCCTGCCCGGCGAACGTCCGCAGCGGTGCGATCTCGGCGTCCGTGAACGCGGGACCGCCCTGCGCGCGGGCCAGCAGCAGCACGCCGCACGTCCGATGCCCCGTGACCATGGGAACCGCGACGGCAGGGCCGAACCCCTTCCACCGCAGGCCGTCGGCCGCCCGGGGATCGTGCGCGATGTCGGCGCTGGTGACCGGCTCGCCCGCGTCGAGCGCCGCTCCCGCGAACGATCCCTCGCGCGGCAGGGTCAGGCCGCGTTGCGTCTCGGCCCCCGGCCCCGATGCCAGCGCCACCTGGACGGACGAACCCCTGGCGGGGAGCGCCAGGATGGCGAGGTCCGCGCCGAGAATGCCCGAGGAACGGTCGACGATCATGCGCAGCACGCGTGCGTCGTCCGCGCCGCTCAGCAGCCCCGCGACGATCTCGTTGCTGGCCTCCTGCCAGCGCTGACGGTCGCGGGTCAGCGTGTACACGCGCGCGTTCTCGATGGCGACTCCCGCCGCCACCGCGAGTGTGGACAGCACGACCTCGTCCTCGGCGTCGAACGCGCGTCCGCCTCGCTTCTCGGTGAGATACAGGTTGCCGAACACCTCGTCGTCGATCCGGATGGGAACCCCCAGGAACGAGTGCATCGGGGGGTGGTTCGGAGGGAACCCGTGGGAAGAGGGGTGCTCCGAGAGTTCGGCCAGTCGCAACGCCCGGGGGTGACGGATCAACTCGCCGAGGATTCCATGGCCTTCGGGCAAGGGACCGATGGCCGAGCGCTGCTCCCCGGTGACCCCCACGGGCAGGAACTGTGCGAGCCGGGTCCCCTCACCGACCACGCCCAGGGCCCCGTACTCCGCGTCCACCACGACGACGGCTGCCTCGACGATGCGACGCAGCACCTGTGACAGTTCCAGTTCCCGTCCGACCGACATGACGGCCTGCAGAAGCAGGGCCGCGTCGGCCGGGCTGTGCATCACGGCGTCGAGGCGGCCCCGGAGGTCTTCCGGCAGCGCACTGCTGAGGCCACGGCGCCCCTCTTCGCTGGGTCCGGTCGCGTTGCCGCCCACGGCGCCTCCGTCCCGCCCCGCGCTCCCGGGGCCGGTTACCTCTCTCCACGGTAAGTCCGTGGACAGTCCGGCACCCGGTTCGCGAGCCCCCGCGCATCCCGAGGCCCGCCCGGACGCACGCCCTGCGAACCGACGCACCGGCCGTCTCGGGGACGCCGTGATCGGTTTCTCAGCGCCGCGGTGCGGCCTTCATCAGCCAGTTCACCGTGCGGCTCACATCGGAGAGCGACAGGATTCCGACCAGTGTGCCCCGATCCATGACCAGGACACGGTGTTCGGCGCCGGGCTCCATACCGGGGAGCAGGTCGGCGAGAGGGGTTGCCGGGTCCGCGACGGTGACCTGCGACAGCGGCACCATCACGTCGCCGACCGTCACCGTGCCGCGTTCCTCGGCAGGCACCCGCCTGGCGGCTTCGAGGGTCACGAGCCCGACCGGTACGCCGTCCGCGCCGGTCACCGGGAAGGCGGAGTGCCGGTAACGGTAGAGCCGGTCGGCCAGCAGGGCCGCGACCGTCAGGAAGACGGGTACCGTCAGCGGGTCCCTCGTCATGACGTCCCGTACCGGAACGCCTGCGAGCAGACCGCGCATCTGGGCCTGCTTCCCCTCCGCCGTGGCGGCCGTGATGAGGAACCAGCCGATCAGGGCCAGCCAGAGCCCCCCGAATCCGCCGCCTCTCAGGAACGCCAGGAGCCCCAGCGCGACGAGCACCCAGCCGAGGACACGCCCCGCCTTGGTGGCTCCGGCTGTTGCCCGCAGACGGTCTCCGGTGCGCCACCACAGGAAGGCCCGCAGCAGCCGGCCACCGTCGAGCGGGGCGGCGGGAAGCGCGTTGAACACCGCGAGCAGCAGGTTGATGCCCGCGAGCCACGCCACGACCTCGACCAGAAGACCGGGCGCGGAAACCAGGGCGAGGAGCCAGTCCGCCAGGACGAAGAGTCCGGCCAGCAGCAGGCTGACCAGGGGACCCACCCCGGCGATACGCAGTTCCGCCGCCGGGGTCGACGCCTCCGACTTCAACCGGGCCATCCCGCCCAGCAGCCACAGCACGATGTCGTCGACGGTCACCCCGTTGCGCCGCGCCACCACCGCGTGGGCCAGTTCGTGCGCGAGCAGTGAGGCCAGGAAGACAACGGCGGCCCCGAGCCCCGCGGCCCAGTACACCACCGGGGCATGTCCCGGATAGCTCCGGGGAAGGCGGCCCTGAGCAAGGGCGAACGCGATGATCAAGAAGATGAACAGCACGCTCCAGTGGACGCCGATGCGCACCCCCGCGATCCGCCCCAGACTCAAGCTCGCCCGCACGGCGTCTCTCCCTGTTCGGCCCTTCTCCGGGGATCACCCGGCTCGCACGGCACCCCGCTCTCGCGTCCGGTCCCGCGTTCCGTGCTCGCCGAGACCCTGGCTGCGCCCGGGACCGAGCAGAGGGCCGACGCGGACTTGTGCGCACGCCGACCCCGGTCACCCGGGCGGGCGCACCCGTCGCCGCGCGGCTTCCCCCGGTCCAATCGGGCCGCCCACGCCCGGTCCTCGGGCCGGGCGTGGGGACGTCAGGATTCGCTGATCGCGACGTGTCGGGGCTTCGCGGTCCGCGCCTTGGGCACGGTGACGGTCAGCACGCCGTCGTTGAGGCTGGCGCTCACGTCCTCCGCGCTGACGTCGGACGGCAGGAGTGCGTGGTACTCGAAGTGGCCGGTCCGCCTGGTGCTGCGGCGCAGTATCCCCTCACGCTCGCGCTCCTTGAGTTCCCCGGTGATCCGCAGTTCCCGGTCGCTCAACTCGATGTCGATGTCGTCCCGCATCACACCCGGGAGTTCCGCCTCGATGACGTAGGCGTTTTCGGTGTCCCGCATGTCCGCCGCAGGGGACCACGCGAGGGCGGCCGGTGTGGCGGCAGCGGATCCCAGCAACTGGTTCATCCGCTCGAACAGTTCGTCGAACTCGGCGGCGACCGGCTCGTTCCACCCGAGGCCGGGGAAAGAGCGTTCGAGCAGGCTGCCGGGCCTGTGTCGTGCAGGAAGCGTCATCGCGGTTCACCTCCGCGGAGCAGGTCTTTCGGTCACTTTCCATGGTGCGCGTCGTGCCGGAATCGGGCGACCGCGTCGCGGGGCGGGGCAGACCCCCGTGTCGGCCAGGGGCTGTCCGTACCCCCTACGCCGTGTCCGGGCGCCGGTGGCGATCGGCGCCCGGGCGGCATCGTCGGCCCCGGGGCCGATCAGCCCGCGTCAACCGGCCTCACGGGTTCGGTGCCGAGAAAGCCGGCCAGCGCGTCCAGCAGCCGGTCCACGTCCTCGTTGTCGGTGTAGGGAGCCAGACCGATCCGCAGCCCTCCCCCGTCGCCGAGCCCGAGCCGTCGGGATGCCTCCAGGGCATAGAAGGAGCCCGCCGGGGCGTCGACGCCCCGCTCGGCCAGGTACCGCGAGGCGTCGGTCGCGTCGTGGTCCGCGAAGGTCAGCAGGAGGGTGGGGGTGCGGTGGGCGGCCCGGGAGTGCACGGTGATGCCTTCGAGGCGGGCCAGGCCCTGCTCGATACGGGCGCGCAGAGCGTCTTCGTGGGTCTCGATCGTCCGGAAGGCGGCGATCAGCCGCTCCCGCCGGGTGGCGCCATCGGCTGCGGGGGCCAGTTCGGCCAGGAAGTCCACCGCCGCCTGGACCCCGGCCAGCAATTCGTAGGGCAGAGTGCCGAGTTCGAAGCGCTCGGGCACGGCGTCGGTGGACGGCAGCAGTTTGTCCGGCCGCAGGGTCTCCAGCAGTTCGGGGCTGCTCGCCAGCACGCCGAGGTGGGGGCCGAGGAACTTGTACGGCGAGCAGACCAGGAAGTCGGCGCCCAGGCAGGGCAGGTCGACGACCGCGTGCGAGGCGTAGTGCACCGCGTCCACGTGCAGCAGGGCCCCGGCGCGGTGGACCAGGTCGGCGATGGCGGGGATGTCGGGGCGGGTGCCGATGAGGTTCGACGCCGCGGTGACGGCGACCAGACGGGTGCGCGCGGAGAGCACGGCATCGATGTGATCGACCCTCAGCTCACCGGTCGCCGGGTCGAAGTCGGCCCATCGGACCGTGGCGCCCACCAACTCGGCCGCCTGGATCCAGGGACGGATGTCGGAGTCGTGGTCGAGCCGGCTGACGACCACCTCGTCCCCCGGGCCCCAGTCCTTCGCCAGGGTGCGGGCCAGGTCGTAGGCGAGCTGGGTGGAGCTGCGGCCGAAGACGATGCCCCGCGGATCCGCGCCCAGCAGGTCCGCCATCGCGCGGCGGGCGGCGATCACCACTGCCTCGGCGTTGCGTTCGCCCTCGGTGGTGGTCCCCCTGTTGGCGAGCGGGTTGGCGAGCACGTCCGCGATGGCGTCGATCACCGGTTGCGGTGTCTGGGTGCCGCCGGGGGCGTCGAACCGGGCGGTGCCTGACTTCAGAGCGGGGATCCGGGCGCGGACGGCGCCGACGTCGAAGGCCATGCGAACTCCTGGGACGAGAGAAGCGAGATGGCCGTCACCGTACGGGGCGGGGAGCGCCGCCGCGCACAGGGCTCCCGGTCGCGGTCGCCTGCGGTGCGAGGCCGACCCCCGAAAGAATTTTGCACGCAGAGCAAACTTGCATAGCATGCACCCCCGTGACCACCGACGCCATACCCCTCGGACTGCGTGAGCGCAAGAAGCGCGCGACGCGCGACTCCCTTGCCGACGTGGCGCTGCACATGGCAGCGGAGCGCGGGATCGAGAATGTGACCGTGGAGGCGGTCACCGATGCGGTCGGCGTCTCCGTGCGTACTTTCTTCAACTACTTCGCGTGTCTGGAAGACGCGGTCACCCGGCCCGACCCGGACAGCGCCAGGCGGACCCGCCGGGCGGTGCTCGACGCACCGGAGGAACTCACGGCACTCCAGGCTCTGGCCGAGGCGATCGGCCAGGAACTGGCCCACATCGAGGAGGATCACGAACGCTGGGAGCTCCAGACAGCCGTGCTCAGGACCAGCCCTTCGTTGCTGCCCGGCCTCCTGGCGGCCCAGGGTGCGGACGAACGCGCACTGGTCGCTGTCGTGGCCGAGCGTCTCGGCCGGGATCCCGAGTCCGATCTCCAGCCCCGGCTCCTGGCGTACGTGGCGATCGCCGCTGTCCGCGCCGCCGCCGAACTGTGGGTGGCGTCCGGCCGTTCCCGCACGTTCCAGAGCATCTACCGCGAGGCGTTCTCCTCGCTCGCCGACGGCCTGAACAGCTGAAGCACATCCGAAGCCCTCACCGGGGGGCCTTTCACCAGAAAATGAGGAACGTCAGCAGATGACCTCTGCCGTCACACCCGAAACCGCTGCCGCAGGGGCGCCCGAAGAGGCCGCACCTGCGATGCCGCGTCGTCACGTACTCCAGGCCATGTCCGGCCTGATGGCCGGCATGTTCGTGGCCATCCTTGCCTCCACCGTGGTCTCCAACGCCCTTCCGAGGATCATCGCCGACCTGCACGGCAGCCAGTCCTCGTACACCTGGGTCGTCACCGCCGAGCTCCTGGCCATGACGGCAACCGTCCCGATCTGGGGCAAGCTGTCCGACCTCTACGACAAGAAGCTGCTCATCCAGCTCTCGCTGTCGATGTTCATCGTCGGCTCGCTCGTCGCCGGCTTCTCGCACAGCGTCGGCCTGCTCATCGTGAGCCGTGTGGTGCAGGGCATCGGCGCCGGTGGTCTCACCGCGCTCGCCCAGGTCGTGATGGCGTCGATCATCCCGCCGCGCGAACTCGGCCGCTACTCGGGCATCTTCGGTGCCGTGTTCGCCGTCGGCACCGTCGCGGGACCGCTCATCGGCGGTGTCCTCGTGGACACCTCCTGGCTGGGCTGGCGCTGGTGCTTCTTCATCGGTGTGCCGTTCGCCCTGCTCGCGATCGTGCTGCTCCAGCTGACCCTGAAGCTGCCCACGGTCCGCCGCGAGGTGAAGATCGACTATCTCGGTGCCGTCCTCATCATGAGCGGCGTCAGCGCCCTGCTGCTCTGGGTGACCCTCGCGGGCAACAACTTCGACTGGGCGTCGTGGCAGACCGCCGCCCTGGTCACCGCCGGTGTGGTCCTGCTGGGCCTCGCGGTGCTGGTCGAGTCCCGGGTCGCGGAACCGATGATCCCGCTGGACATCTTCCGCAACCGCACCGTGGCCCTGACGACGGTGGCCAGCATGCTGGTCGGCGTGGCGATGTTCGGCGGCACGGTGTTCCTCTCCCAGTACTTCCAGATCTCGCTCGGCAAGACGCCGACCACGGCGGGCCTGATGAGCCTGCCGATGATCCTCGGACTGATGCTCTCCACCACCATCGCCGGGCAGATCATCTCCGCGCGGGGCAAGTGGAAGGGCTTCCTGGTCGCGGGCGGCATCATCATGACCGCGGGCATGGGCCTGCTGTCCACGATCGGCGCGGACACCTCGTTCGGCCTCCTCAGCGTCTACATGGTGGTACTCGGCGTCGGCGTCGGCATGCTGATGCAGAACCTGGTGCTGGCGGCGCAGAACGACGTACCCGCCTCGGAGCTCGGCGCGGCGACCTCCGTGCTGTCGTTCTTCCGCAGCCTCGGCGGGGCGATCGGCACGAGCGCGCTCGGCGCCGTCCTCGCCCATCGGGTGGCCCAGGAGATGGAGAAGGGCTTCGGCGGTGCGGCGGCCTCCGGGGGCGGCGGGCACAGCGTCCCCGACCTCTCCACCCTGCCCGAGCCCGCCCGGCACGTGGTCGAGCAGGCGTACGGAATCGCGACCGGGGACATCTTCCTGGTCGGTGCGCCGTTCGCGTTCCTCGCCCTGATCGCGGTCCTGTTCATCAAGGAGAAGCCGCTCAAGACGCAGAGCGGCATGGAGCGTCTCGCGGAGGAGAACGCCGCCGCGGCGAACGCGCAGCCGTCCCCGATGCACTGAGACACGGCGCGTTGCGGACCCCGTCCGCACCGGGACCGGGCGACTCCCTCCCTGGGGTGTCGCCCGGTCCCCGTTTCTGTGGGCCCGGTCCCTGTTCCGTCGGCGTTCCGTCGGATGGTCAGGTAGCTTCCGGGTCGACCACGGGCCGGCCCCTGGCCCGCCTGCCGACGACGGCGGCCGCCGCGACCGCGCTGCCCGCGAAGGCGAGGGCAACCATCCAGGGCTGGTTGAAGGTGTGCCGGGTGGCGTGGTCGAGGGAGTACCGGCCGGGGCCGGTCAGGCCGACTGCCGCGGCGGTGAAGCCGAGAAAGGCCGGGTACTCGTAGCCGCCGCCCTGCGCGAAGAATCCGGCGGGTGCGTGCACGGCCACGGCGCCGGCCATCGCCCCGGCCGCGGCGGCACCGGCTGCCGGTGTGGCGAGGCCGAGGGCCAGCAGCGCACCACCACCCGCTTCGCCGAGCCCGGCGGCGAACGCACTGTGCTTGGGCGGGTGGAAACCCATGGCCTCCATCGCGGCCGTGGTTCCTTCGATGCCTCCCCCGCCGAACCAGCCGGCCAGCTTCTGCATACCGTGCGCGGCGAGTACCGCGCCGGTGCCGGCGCGTAGGACCAGCAGGCCGAGATCTCTCCGGTCGAGGCAGCCCATGAAAGCCTCCGCAACAGGTCGGGGATCGGCGGACTTCGACGGGTGACCCGCGCCGTGACGGGCCGATGCCGCCCTTCCCACTCTCCGCCGTCCGGGACGCCGACGTGGTGCGGTGTTACGCCATCCGAGGGATGCCCGCACCCCCCTCCCCGCGATGAACACCATTATGCAACTTGTTGCACAATCGCCTCCCGATGGTCTACAACTGGCCCGAGACCAAGCCCCAGAAGGAGGCATCCCATGAGCCCGTATCCGCATCTGCTGCGCCCGCTCGACCTCGGGTTCACCACCCTCCCCAACCGGGTGCTGATGGGCTCGATGCACATCGGCCTGGAGGAGGCCGAGCACGGCTTCGAGCGGATGGCTGCCTTCTACGCGGAGCGCGCCCGGGGCGGCGTCGGCCTGATGGTCACCGGCGGCATCGCCCCGAACGCCCGTGCCTGCTCGCTGCCCGGCGGCGCCAAGATGACCACCGAGGCGGAGGCCGAGCAGCATGCGAAGGTCACCGCCGCCGTGCATGCGGCGGGCGGCCGGATCGCCCTGCAGATCCTGCACTTCGGCCGGTACGCACACCATCCCGACCTGGTCGCGCCGAGCGCGATCCAGGCACCGATCAGCGCCTTCACCCCGCACGCCCTGACGGACGACGAGGTCGAGGAGACCGTCGAGGACTTCGTCCGGGCCGCGGAACTGGCCCGGCACGCCGGGTACGACGGGGTCGAGATCATGGGCTCCGAGGGCTATCTGATCAACGAGTTCATCGCGACCGCCACCAATCACCGCACCGACCGGTGGGGCGGCTCGTACGAGAACCGCATCCGGTTCCCCGTCGAGATCGTGCGCCGGGTCCGGGAGCGGGTCGGCAGCGACTTCATCCTGATCTACCGGCTCTCGATGCTGGACCTGGTGCCCGGAGGGTCCTCGCTGGAGGAGGTCGTACAGCTCGCCCGTGCGATCGAGTCGGCCGGCGCGACGATCATCAACACGGGGATCGGCTGGCACGAGGCCCGCATCCCCACCATCGCCACCTCGGTGCCGCGCGGCGCCTACACCTGGGTCACCGAGAAGGTGCGCGGCGCCGTCTCCGTGCCCCTGGTGACGAGCAACCGCATCAACACCCCCGAGGTCGCTGAGCAGGTCCTGGCCTCGGGGCGGGCGGACATGGTGTCGATGGCCCGGCCGTTCCTGGCCGACCCGGACTTCGTCGTCAAGGCGTCCGAGGGCCGCGCCGAGGCGATCAACACCTGCATCGGCTGCAACCAGGCCTGCCTGGACCACGTCTTCAGTGGCCGGGTCACCTCCTGCCTGGTCAATCCGCGCGCCTGCCACGAGACCGAACTCGTCCTGTCGCCGACCCGCACCGTCAAGCGGCTGGCGGTCGTCGGTGCCGGGCCCGCCGGTCTCGCCTGCGCCGTGTCGGCGGCCGAACGCGGGCACCGGGTGACGCTCTTCGACCTGGCCGAGGAGATCGGCGGCCAGCTGAACGTGGCCCGCAGAATTCCCGGCAAGGAGGAGTTCGACGAGACCCTGCGCTACTTCCGCACCCGGCTCGCCGAGGAGACGGTCGAACTGCGGCTCGGCAGGCGGGTCACGGCCGAGGAGCTCGACGGCTTCGACGAGGTCGTCCTCGCCACCGGTGTCACCCCCCGCTCCCCCGCGATACCGGGCCTGGACCACCCCAGCGTGGTCGGCTATCTCGACGTCCTGCGCGACGGGGCCCCGGTCGGCGAGCGGGTGGCGGTCATCGGGGCGGGCGGTATCGGCTTCGACGTCGCCGAGTTCCTGACCGATGCGGGTGAGGCGGCAAGCACCGACCCCGAGGTGTTCTTCCGGCAGTGGGGCGTGGACACCGACTACCGGGACCGGGGCGGTCTGCGCACCCCGCAGCGTCCGAAGGCACCACGCACCGTCCATCTGATCCAGCGCAGGGCCGGCAAGGTCGGGGCGGGGCTGGGCACGACGACCGGCTGGATCCACCGTACCGAGCTGCGGCACCGCGGCGTCACGATGGTCTCGGGGGCCACCTACGACCGGATCGACGACGACGGGCTGCACCTCACAGTCGACGGCGAGCAGCACCTTCTGCCGGTCGACACGGTGGTGGTCTGCGCGGGCCAGGAGCCGCGGCGCGATCTGTACGAGGAGCTGCTCGCCGCGGGCCGTCCGGCGCATCTCATCGGCGGTGCCGACGTGGCCGCCGAACTGGACGCCAAGCGCGCGATCCACCAGGGCACGGAGCTCGCGGCCTCGTTGTGACGGCGTCGGGCCCCTTCGCCGAGAAGGCGTCCGGCCGGCCCGGCCCCTCCGTCATGGGGCCCTTGCCCGGCCGTCCTTAGGATGCACCTCATGTCACTGCCCCACGCGATCCTCACCGCCCTGCTCGAAAAGCCGTCGTCGGGGCTGGAGCTGACCCGTAGGTTCGACCGGTCGATCGGTTATTTCTGGTCCGCCACCCATCAGCAGATCTATCGCGAGCTGGGAAAGCTGGAGCGGGCGGGACAGATCCGGGCGCTGCCGTCACCGCAGCCCGCCCGGGGCCAGAAGAAGGAGTACGAGGTCCTGCCCGCGGGCCAGGAGGCACTGCGGGCCTGGGTGGCCCGCTCCGAGGACCCCAAGCCGGTCCGGGATCCGCTGCTGCTGCGGATGCGCGCGGCGGCGGTCGTCGGGGCCCCCGGTCTGAACGAGGAGCTGCGCCGCCATCTGGAGTTGCACCGCCGGCAGCTGGCGGAGTACCTGGACATCGAGAAGCGGGACTTCCCGCCCGAGCGGACCTCCGACCAGGACCGGTTGCGGCACCTGGTGCTGCGCGGCGGGATCGACCTGGAGAACTTCTGGATCGGGTGGCTGACGCGGGCGCTGGACGAGGGCGAGGGCGAGGAGGCGGGCCGGTAGGGGGCGTTCCGCCCTGTGACACCTCGGTGGGCAGATCTCAGGCCCTTGCAACGCCCCCGGAGACCGGCGCCGCTCCCGGCATCACGGACCCCCGACCGGGGCCCGGCCCAGTTCCGGTCCGAACATCGGCTGGTCCAGCTGCCCCCGGTTCCCGGCCACGACCCGCGACGCCGATCCGGCCCCGCCTCTCGGTCCGGCCGTGTCCAGGGCGGTGAGAGCCGAGGTCTCCGCCTGGGCGCGGCTCAGCAGGATCACGCCCCGTACCGCGGCGACCGTGCCCAGCAGGGCCGGGACGAGACCGATCGTGCCGCCTTGGAGGCGTTCGCCGAGCAGGGCGACACCGATGACGGCGGCAGCCACCGGATTGGCGAGGGTGACGACAGCCAGCGGCGCGCCCAGGCCGCCTCGGTAGGCGGTCTGGGAGAGCAGCAGTCCGCCCATCGCGAAGGCGGAGACCAGGAGTGCGACGATCACCAGACGCCAGGTCAGCAACGGGCCGGTGCGGTCGGTGACGGCGACGGTCAGGGTCTGTGTGAGCGCCGAGGCGACGCCGGAGGTGATGCCGGAGGCCGCCGCGTGCCGCAGGCCGGGGCGTGCGCCCGGACGGCTGAGCCCGGCGACGACGGCCATGGTCGCGACTCCGACGGCCAGGGCCTCGGGGAGGCTGAGCGTCTCATGGGGCGCGGTGCCGCCCGTGGTCATCAGGAGGGCGGCGAGGCCGAGCAGGGTGAGGATCGTGCCGCGCCATTCGATGCCGGTGACCCGGCGTCCGGCGACCCTCGCGCCCAGTGGTACCGCGGCGACCAGGGTGAGGGCGCCGAGGGGCTGGACGAGGGTGAGCGGTCCGTACTTGAGCGCCGCGACGTGCAGCAGTGCGCCACCGGCGTTCAGCCCGACCGCCGACCACCAGGCGCCGCAGCCGAGGAGCCGCAGGAATCCGGCGTCCGGCTCGGTGCGGCCGGCGAGCCGGGCCTGTGCCACCGCGGCCGAGGCGTACGCGGCGGCGGACACCAGGGACAGCGCGACGGCGATCAGGGTGGCGTTCATCGACGGGTCCCGGACGAGACGTACGAGGACGTGGGGCGCGCCGGCTGCGGCACGGTGCAGGCCGCGGGCTCGGCGGGCCGGGGCACGACCGCCAGCGCGGGCTCGTTCGCCGTGGAAGGCCACGGGACGTGCACCCGTACCGGCTCCGTGCGCTTCAGCGGCAGTGCCGCGAGCGCCAGCGCGAGCAGTGCGGCGACCACGATCGAGTCGAGCCAGTAGTGGTTGGCCGTCCCGACTATCACCAGCAGGGTGACGAGCGGGTGCAGCAGCCACAGCCAGCGCCACCGGGTGCGGGTGGCGGCGATCAGCCCGACGGCGACCATCACCGCCCAGCCGAAGTGCAGCGAGGGCATCGCGGCGAACTGGTTCGCCATGGAGTCGGCCTCCGGGGCCGCGCCGTACACCGAGGGTCCGTAGACCTGGCCGGTGTCGACGAGTCCCGTGGCGGTCAGCAGCCGCGGCGGGGCGAGCGGGAACAGCAGATGGAGCACGAGCGCGGCGCCGGTGAGCGCGGCGAGGACCCGGCGCGACCATATGTAGTGGCGTGGACGGCGCCAGTAGAGCCACACCAGGAAGAGCAGCGTGGCCGGGAAGTGCACGGTCGCGTAGTAGGTGTTCGCCAGGTGGATCAGCGTCTCGTCGTGCAGCAGCAGACTCTGGACCGCGCCCTCGCCCGGCAGATGCACGGATCGCTCGAAGTCCCAGATGTTTCCGGCGTTGCGGAACGCCTCCTCGACGTGACCGGTCGCGGCCTGTCGGCCGAGCTTGTAGACCACGAAGAGTCCCACGACGAGAAGAAGCTCCCGCACGAGGGGCGGTCGGGCAGAACTGTCCGGCTCCCGTCGGTCTGCGGGCTCGCTACCGGCATACATCACCCGGTGCCCCTTTGCTGACGAAGCAATGTATCGACGGCACGGATCAGCCTGCGCCGCATCGATACGACAGTGTACCGATACGCAACCGTATCGGTACACGCGCGTTTCGGTACACTGGCGTATCGATGAACCTCGTCGCACCATTGCCGAGAGGGAAGACGCATGTCACGAGCCGCGCAGGAGACGGCACACACGCCACGCCGCTCGAAGATCACTCCGGAGCGTGTGCAGGAGTTCTACACGGCCGTGCTCGACATGCTCAGAGAGTCCGGCTACGAGGCCCTCACGATGGAAGGAGTCGCCGCGCGGACGCGCTGCGGCAAGTCCACGCTCTACCGGCAGTGGGGCTCCAAGCCCGAACTGGTGGTGGCCGCACTGCACGGCACCCGCCGCAAACTGCTCTCGACCATCGACACCGGCACACTGGCAGGGGACCTGCGCGAGGCGGCCAGGGTGATCGCCACCAGCTCCCGCCGCGACACCCCGCTGATGCACGCACTCGGCCATGCCGCACTGCAGAGCCCGGAGCTGCTGTGCGCGATGCGCGAGGCGCTGATCCTGCCGGAACTGGCGTCGATCGAGGTCATGTTGCACCGTGGGGCGGAGCGCGGCGAGATCCCGGAGGACTGCCCCGCCGCGGAGTTCGTCTCCGTGCAACTGATGGGCGTGATGCGTGCCCGGCCGATGCTGGAGGGGGCGTTCGCGGACGAGGAGTACCTCACCCGCTTCGTGGAGCATTCCCTCTTTCCCGCACTTGGGCTGGACGCGACCACGTCCTAGTCCCGACAGACGTGGGCCGTCGCCGGAGCGGATGACGGCGGCCCGCAGGCGCCGCACCGTGGGGACGGGGGCGGCGCACCAACCGGTCGGCCGGTGACTTCTCGGGGGAGTCACCGGCCGCTCGCGTTTCCTGCCCGGTCGCTCGCGTTCTCCACCCGGCCACTCGCGTTCTCCGGCCGGTCGCTCACCCCGCCCGCCGAACGGCGCCCCATCGCGATCATTCTCGTCCGCTTGACGATATCCCTCGACCCCCCTTATCGTCTTAACGACGAGAACAAGGGGGTTTCCACCATGTCCGACATCACCAGACGTTTCGGCTGGCGCCATCTGCGCTCAGCACCCACGGCCCACATCCGTCACCACAAGCGCGGCCGGCTCGCTCACGACGGACCCGGACTGAGCTTCTGGTACCGGTCGCTGACCGCCGCGCTGTCGGAGGTGCCGGTCAACGACCGGGAGCTGGCGATGGCCTTCCACGCCCGTACGTCCGACTTCCAGGACGTCACCGTGCAGGCCACCGTGACGTACCGGATCAACGACCCGGCCGAGGCCGCCGCCCGCCTGGACTTCTCCATCGACCCGGACACCGGCGTGTGGCGCGGTGCACCGCTGGAGCAGATAGCGACGCTGCTCACCGAGACGGCCCAGCAGCACACCCTGGACGTACTGGCACGCACAGCGCTGGCGGCGGCTCTGGTCGACGGTGTCGCAGCGGTCCGCGACCGGGTCGCCGCGGGGCTTGCCGCCGAACCCCGGCTGCCCGCCACCGGCATCGAGGTGGTCGCGGTCCGGGTGGTCGCCATCCGCCCCGAGGCCGAGGTGGAGCGGGCCCTGCGCACCCCCGCGCGCGAGCAGATCCAACAGGAGGCCGACCGGGCCACCTACGAGCGCCGCGCCGTGGCGGTCGAGCGGGAACGGACCATCGCCGAGAACGAACTGGCCAGCCAGATCGAACTGGCCCGCCGCGAGGAGCAGCTGGTCGAACAGCGCGGCACCAACACCCGCCGCGAGGCCGAGGAGAACGCGGCGGCCGACGGGGTGCGCGCCGAGGCCGAGGCCGCCCGCACGGTGCGGCTGGCCCGGGCCCAGGCCGAGGCCGCACGCGAGACCGGCGCCGCCCGAGCCGAGGCCCAGGCGGCCTGGCTGAGAGTGCACGGCGAGGTGGACGCCGAGACCCTGCACGCCCTGGCCGCGACCAGGCTCGCCGAGAACCTGCCGCGCATCGACAGCCTCACCCTCTCCCCCGATGTCCTCACCGGCCTGCTCAGCAAACTCGGCAGGCCCGGTCCGGAGCCCCGGGCATGAGCCTCGCTCCGCGCGCCGTACTGGTCCACCGCACCACCGAGTACGAGGAACTGCTGGCCCGGCACGGCACGCACGGCCAGGCCGCGTTCTTCCTCTCCAGCCGCGGCCGGTCCATCGACGAGGTGGCCCGGCGGCACCACCGCACCCAGCAGTCGCTCGCCGATGTGACGGCGGCCGTACCGCTCCAGTGGCGCCAGTCACGGGTGGAGCGCGCCGATCTCGACCGTTTCCTGTTCGCACCCGAGGACGTGGTGGTCGTCGTCGGGCAGGACGGGCTGGTCGCCAACGCCGCCAAGTACCTGTCCGGACAGCCCGTCGTCGGCATCGACACCGACCCGGGACGCAATCCCGGCGTGCTCGTGCGCCACCGGCCCTCCGACGCGGCCGCGCTGCTCCGG
Organism: Streptomyces sp. NPDC052052; assembly: GCF_040680455.1. NCBI lineage: Bacteria > Bacillati > Actinomycetota > Actinomycetes > Kitasatosporales > Streptomycetaceae > Streptomyces > Streptomyces sp. NPDC052052. The sequence goes on from NZ_JBFAWU010000021.1 coordinate 53,093, forward strand.
GCGGCCGTTTCCCCCGGTGGCAGGACGGAAGATCTCACCATGGTCGAGGCGGTCGCCGACGACACCCAGCGCCTGCTCGCCCTCAACGAGATCTACCTCGGCCCGCCGGGCCACCAGACCGCCCGCTATCGGATCGGCCCCGACGCGCCCGGCGCCCCCGCCGAGTCGCAGGCCTCGTCCGGCGTCCTGGTCGGCACAGGCACTGGCGCCACCGGCTGGATCCGCTCGCTGTGGCAGGAACGCCACAGCCCGCTGCGGCTCCCCGCCCCCACCGACCCCCGGCTGCTCTGGTTCGTCCGCGAGGCCTGGCCCTCCCCCGCGACCGGCACCTCGCTGGTCGCGGGGGAACTGGGACGCGGACAGGGACTGCGGCTCACCGTGGAGTCCGACCGGGTGGTGGTGTTCGGCGACGGCATGGAGGCGGACGCGCTGGATCTGGCCTGGGGTCAGACGGTACGGCTCGGCATCGCGTCCACATCGCTCCGGCTGGCCGCCTGAAGGATCCGGCACCGGGTCAGTTGTCGGGTGTGGTGTTGCTGCGTGTTGTGTTGCCGGGTGTTGTGTTGCCGGGTTCCGTGGCCGATGCCTTCGGCCGGCTTTCGCTCCTCCTGCCTGCACCCTCGGACCGTGCCGTGCGCCGGTACATCCGGGTAACGGCCACACACTGCAGTGCCATCGACAGCGCCATGGCCAGGCAGATGCCCGGGAAGCCCGATCCCGACATGCCGTACGCGAGCACGAGTTGGAGTACCACCCCGCACGCGGTGATCCGGGCGAGAGCCGGGCTGCTGCCGCTGCCCTCGAACACTCCGCCCAGCGCGATGAAGCACGCGAGCAGGACGAGGTAGGGACCCGAGCAGCGCAGATAGAGCGCTCCGGCCCCGGCCACCTCGCCCTCTGCACCGAAGGCCCGCATGATCCACGGTGCGACGGCGAGCAGGGCCAGGGCAGCCGTCAGTCCCAGCGCTCCGGCCAGGACCAGCGTCTGGCGTCCGATGTCCCGCCGTTCGTCCTGTCCGGCGCCGAGCCGATGCGCGGTGTGGATGGCGACAGCCTGGCGAACCGCGTAGAAGGCCATGGTCGCGACGTACATCGCCTTGGTCGCAATCCCGTACGCAGCGACGTCACTCACGCCGATCTGGGCGACAACGGCGACGAGTGCGAGTGCCCCTGCCATTCTGACGAGGAAGTCGGCAGACATCGGCAGCCCAGTCGCAGCTGTCCTGCGCACGTCGGTGCCGATCCTCGTCACCCAGGGCGAAGTCTCTCCAGCAGCCTGCCGCAGCGGACCGTTGCGGCGCAGCGCACGGAGGCCGCATCCGAGCGCGGCAGCCCGTCCCAGCACGGTGGAGATCGCCGCTCCACGCACTCCGAGTCCGAGCCCGAGGATGAGGGCGGGGTCCAGTGCGAGGATCAGCCCGTTCGCGAGCACGGCGAGTTTCATCGGGGTACGGGTGTCGCCGGTTCCCTTGAGGATGCCGTCGACGACGTTCGTGGCGAAGAACACCGCGATCCCCGGTAACGCGATGGCGAAGTACCCGGTGGTGAGGGACAGTGCGGGGCCGTCATCGCCGAGCACGAGTCGGGCCAGCGGGTCGCGGTACAGGTATCCACCGATCGCGACCACGGGTGTGACGAGTGCCCACAGCGCCCAGCCGCCGCGTACGGCCGAACGCATCCCCGCCGGGTCCTCCGCGCCCCTGGCCCGTGCGACCAGCACAGTCGTGCCGGTGCCGGCCACGAGGATGATGCCGAGCAGCAGGTTCTCGACATTCGTGGCGACCGCCACCGCCGCGACGGCATCCCCGCCGAGCCGGGCGACCCAGACCATGTTGATGACCCCGGACATGACGCCGGCGAGGAGCTCGAAGTACACCGGATACGCGAGTGAGATCAGCTTTCGACGGTGTTCCGCAGCCTCCATGACTCCCCCTCTATTCGCTGCACCTCGAATCGAGGTACAGCGAATAGAGGTAGCATGATGCCCCTGAGCGAACAAGTGCGCGCAGTACGAGCGAGGGGGTCGGTGCATGTTGGAGCTGTCGATTCTGGGGTTCCTGTACGACGAACCCCTGCATGGCTATGAGCTGAAGGCGCGCATCCAAGCCCTCAACGGCCACATTCGTCCGGTGAGCGACGGCGCGCTCTATCCGGCCATCACCCGGCTGGCGAAGGCCGGCCTGATCGAGCACCGCACCGAGCCCGGCAGCGGTGCCGCCCACCGGCGGATTCTGTCTCTCACGACGGCGGGGCGCGCCGAGCTGCTGGATCGTCTGAGGAACCCCAAGGACGTCGACATCACCGATGGCCAGCGCTTCTTCACCGTGCTCGCCTTCTTGCGCCATCTCCCGGACCGCGCCGATCAGGCCGTGGTCCTCCGCCGTCGCCAGGCGTTTCTCGCCACCCCGTCGAGCTTCTTCTACCGCGACGGTGAGCCGGTGGGGGCCGAGGAGGCTCCCGACCTGTTCCGGCAGGGCATGCTGCGCATCGCCCGCGCCACCGGAGCCGAGGAGAGGAAGTGGCTGGCGGAGGCGATCGGCAGCCTGGAAGGCTGAACCCGACCTCCGCGTCCGGCTCTGACCCCGGCCATCCGCCCCTGCGATCCGAGGCTCATGGACGAACCCGGCCTCGGCCCCACGCGCTCCGGCTTCAGCCGTACCGGCGACCGCCGCGCCGGGCGACGACGAGGATGGCCATGTCGTCCTGATGCCCCTCGCCGCTCCACCGCTCGACGTCGGCCGTCACCGCGTGGACCAGCTCGTCGGGGTCCCGGAACCGGGCGCCGGTGAGCGCCGCGGACGTGCACGGGTCGTAGAAGATGCCCGCACGGTTGCGCGCTTCGGTGACACCGTCCGTGATCATGAGCAACAGCGCGTCGGCGGGCAGCGAGAAGACATCGGTGAGGGCCTCGTCGTCGGATGCCGGTCCCGGCCCCAGCCCCATGCCCAGGGGCAACTGAGGACGGGACGCGTCGAGTCGGGCGATCGTCCCGTCACGGATGACGTACGGGCCCGGATGGCCGCGGTTGACCAGGCGGAGCGTGCCGCTGTCATCGGGGACCTCGGCCAGCACGGCCGTGGTGAAGTCCTCGTCGGACGTCGCGTTCCCGCGACGGGCCGCGTCCCTGCACAGCGCGTCGTCCAGACGCCGCGCCAGCTCGGCCAGGGTGGGGGCGTTCTCGGCCTCCTGACGGAAGGCGCCGATCGCCACCGATACGGAAGCCACCGCCCGCAGCCCTTTGCCCTTCACGTCGCCGATCATCATGCGCACGCCGTACGGGGTCTCCTGCACCGCGAAGAGGTCGCCGCCGATCCTGGCCTCGGCCTGTGCCGGGGTGTATCCGGCGGCAACCACCAGCGGCCCGGCCTGTGCCGGCGGGTCCGGCAGCACCACCCGCTGCACGGACTCCGCGATGAACCGTGCTCGCGCAAGGTCACGCCCCTGGCGCTGGAGGAGCAGGTTGACCGCGAGGGCCAGGATTCCGATGAGACCGATCACGGCGAAATCGACGAAAGTAGCCGACGGGGGGCGGCCCTGCGCGATGTCGAGCCCTGTCGACAGCGCACAGGCGACGATCGCGACGAGAACACCCGCCCGGAAGGAGAGCATCGCTCCGGCGATCAGCGGTGCCGCGGCCAGCAACGGCAGCCCCATGTAGGGCTCGGGCGCGAGGACGTTCAGCAGTACACCCAACACCAGCGCCGGCCCGACAAGCAGCCAACCCGCCCATGCCGGCGGACGCCGACTTTCCTTCACCCGTGCTCCCGGTCGCTCCCTTATCAAGCCCGAAAAGTGAACGTATCACTCATGTTATCCGCATATACGACGCCTTCTCCCGGCTTCTGGGGCGCCAGCGGCACCACACGAATGCCGGCCGGCAGGTCGAGTCGCTCAGCCTCGCCCTCCCCCGACGGTTCCGGCGACCAGTGCCACCGGGCGGAAGTCGATGACGTCCACCGGCTCCGCCTCCGACCTGCGGCCCTGCCCGCGCACGCGGAAGGCGACGAGCGCGCCCCCGGCGACCGGCAACCGCTCCTCGCAGGTGACGTCGAAGGAGAGCAGGTCGTCCTCGAAGCACGGGGCGAGGTGGTCGCACGAGCGCCAGCCGACGACGGCGGCCAGTCCGGGCACCAGACGGCCCAGGGACGCCTGCGCAAGGGCGACGACGTGCCCGCCGTACACCAGACGGCGGCCCTGCTGTCCGCGGGCGGGGTCACGGTGGGCGGCGGCCTGGTTCTGCGTCAGACGTACGAGGTCCAGGGCACCGCTGAGGGAGTCGTACAGCGGGTCGGTGACCCGGTGGCCCACCTCGGGCAGCGGCTGCTGCGGCAGCCGGGTGAGGTCCCAGCCCTTCGGTACGGCCGGCAGCAGTTCCGCGAGCGGGCGCGCGGAGTCGGCGCCGCCGATGTCCCCGGCCTCCACCAGGCAGTCCCGGTTCCGGACCGGCAGCAGGGACAGGCGCTCCAGTGAGGCGACCAGGGTGCCGTGCTCGTCTCGCGCCTCGATGGACAGCAGCACCTTGGCCCGCCGCCCCTTGCCGTTGTCCCGGCTGAACGCACGGGCGACAGGGGTGACGGTCGAGGTCAGGGTCGTGCCGACGTGGATCTGCCGGTGCAGGGTCACGTCCCGGTAGAAGAGGTTGGCGATGACGTTCTTCGTCGCGACGGTCGACTGGCCGATGGCGACCTGGAGAACCAGTGCCGAGTTCACCACCCGGGCCGCAGCGCCCGTGGTGGCGTGCGACAGCGGTGTGCTCAGCGGGAGAGGGGCCGGATCGCCGCTGATGGCCTGGTACAGCGCCGCCGTGCCCTCGTCGATGGTGAGGGCGGGTGCGGGCGGCAGCGGTTCGCCGATGACGAAGTCATCACCGTAGGGGCCGTCGGGAAAAGAGGATGGGCTCACTGTTCGACCTCCGTGACGATGCGCTGGGCCGGTCGGTGACGGACCGGTCCACCTTTGCCCGTCCGCGCCGATCCCGCCAGCGGCAGGCATCCGGGCCGCCACGCCCACGACCGGACAGGCCCGGACGACCGGGCGAAGTTCCTGTGCAGACACTCACAGGTACACGGCGGACGGCGTTGCGGAACGGCGGCGACGCAGTACCCAGCCGATCAGGACACAGATGGCCCCTGCCACGGCAAGAAGCACGCCCAGCACCAGGGCCAGTCCGAGCACCATCGGCACAGCACTGGTGAGGATCACACGGCCCTGGACCGCGGCTGTCGGTACGGAGCCGGATTCCTCGCTCAGGAAAAAGCGTGAATCCATCGAGTCCGCGCGGTTGTCACCCAAGGGGAACATGCGCCCCTGCGGTACCTCAACGTCGTACGACGCGGCGCCCGTCCCGATGTCCCCACCCTTCAGATAGGGCTCCTGAAGCTCCGCCCCATTGACCGTCAGCCGCCCGCCGGCGAAGACCACATGGTCACCACCGAGCCCGATGACCCGCTGAAGTACCGCCTGCCCGTTGTACCGTCCGGGCACCGTGTAGAGCACCACGTCGCCTCGGTGCACCGCTTCACCACTGACCTTTTCGACTATGACCCGATCACCTTCGCGGTAGGCGGGCTCCATGGCCCCACTCGCGGTCGTGACCGTGTAGCCGCTCCGGACGACCCAGAACGCACCCGCGGCAATCATGCCCCCCACAGCCGCGAGCAGGATTCCGCATATCAGCAGACCACGCTCAGCACGCACCTGTTGCCCCTCCCTCACTTCACTACATACGAGATCGCATGACCGGCTCAACTGCACGCCGACTTGCACCACCAAGCCTCGAAGGCACTGAACCTTTTCCAACCTGCTTGGCGGGTGGGCTGGTTGGGCTGACAAACGGGTGAAGCCCCTGGTAGATGGGGTTTTCGACCAAGAAGAACACGCTCCACCAGAGGCTTCACGTGCTTGTCTACCCGTCCGGGCTGGACCTGTCCAGCTCCACCCTGCGCTTCTTGACCACTCGCCTGCGAGAACGCCGCCGGGCACTTGGCACCCGCTGGCGGCGCCTGAGCTGGGGGCGGTGGGAAACCCTTTCCGCCGGTCAGCAGGCAGTGAACCGGCCCCACGCGAAGACCCGCGCCCTCGTCGAGCAGGCCATAGCCACCCTCAAGTCCTGGCGACTCCGCAAGCTCCGGTGCGCCACCACCCGGATCACCAGCCTCGTCCAAGCCGTCCTCGCCCTGCTGGCCAGCTCATACCGGTGATGGAAAAAGCTCACTATCAGCGACAAGCCGCCCAGACATGAAGATCGCGATCTACAGCTGGAGTACTACTCAGCGGTGTCAAGAGACCCACCCACCCCAGGTTCCGGTCACTCCCTGGAGTTGCGGGGCCAGTCGGTACGGGTTACGTTCGCATTAACCGCGCCGGTCGTATCTGGCTTTCGCGCCCGGGGCCCTCAGCGCCTATTCGTGCAGCCCGGCGCGTTTCCAAAGGCCTCTCGGTGCGCTGCCTCCCCCATTCCGCAAGGCCGCTTCAGGCGTGCCCGTGGTCATGATCCATAGGATGGGTGAGAAGTTGAACGGCTATGAGCTTTCCTTCGATCGCTATGAGGTTTTCTTCGATCTTGACGATCACGCCTATAGGGATGCCTTCCAGAGCGAGATCATCGAACGGGGCTGGAGAATAGAAGACCTCAGTGGCTACGAGGTGAACGGAGTGGCCCGATTCGCAGCGATATTTGCGGAGGGGCACTTCCGTGATCAATGGTCAGACCACTTCATGAGGGAAGGTGACTGGCTGAGTTCGTTCTTGAAGAGAACCCAAGACGGTTACCAGCTCGTCCGCGATCACTCCTTTGAGGTGGCCGGCGATAGGTTCTATTCAGTGCTTTGGGAAAGGTTCGGATACAACGATCCTACGGCCTGGCTGTGTAGTCATGACCAGCACATCCAGCGGTGGGGACCTATGATCGACGAGGCGATCCGGGATGGATTCAGAATCGTCGATATCGAAGGAAACCCGCTTATCGGCGCCGAGGAAACATTCAACGCCACCCAGCACGTCACGGACGGGCGCGACTGGAAGATCACGTTCAGCGCCCTCAACAAGTTCCCTGAGACTCGCAACAGCATGAAGAATCTGGGTTACCGCGCGGTGCGAGTCAGCGGCTTCAACAACGCCACCTCCTTCGGTGACGACTTCCAGTTCATTGTCGGGCTCTGGGAGAAAAATGACGGGCGAGCTTGGAGTGCATTCCACGATCTCTCCCCGATTACACTGCGGGACACGATCATTTATGGGGATTCCCTGCAGCAGAGACTGACCAGTCTAAAAGGCTTCTCGTATGGGCATGGGAGCAATGCCCGTCAGCGATTTAACATCGTGTGTGAGAAGCGTGAAGCGGATCCAGTAGTGGACACTATGGTAACGCGCTTCATGAACCTTCATCAGATCCCTGGAATGGCCATCGCCGTATCTCAGTACGGAAAGCTTGTCTACTCACGCGGATACGGATTCGGCGACCAGACGGGGCGAACGCCGGCAACACCCAACACTCTGTTCCGGGTGGCTAGCTGTGCCAAGCCAATCACGGCTGTGGCTGTTCTGCGCCTGGTAGAGCAAAACCAACTCAAGCTCAGTGACCACGTCTTCGGGACAAACGGGATCCTCAGCCAGTACGTGACGGCCGATACCAGGGCGCACTCGATAACGGTTGAGGATCTCTTGCATCACACCAGCGGCGGATGGCCGAACGATGATAGTGACCCCATGTTTTCGAACTATTCAATGTCCCGGGATGAGCTCATAACTTGGACGCTAGGTAATACTTCCCTCAGGCACGATCCACATACGACGTTCATGTACTCCAACTTCGGATACTGTCTGCTTGGGCGCATCATAGAGAAGATCACGCGGCAAACCTATGAGCACCACGTCCAGACGGCCATTCTGGCCCCCTGTGGAATCACCGACATGCGGATCGCTGGCGATACTCTGGCGGACCGTCTCCCGGGGGAAGCTGTCTACTACGGTGAGGGCCATGACGACCCCTACGCCATACATATTCAACGAACAGACTCTCACGGGGGGTGGGTTGCCAGTGCACTCGACTTGCTACGCTTCGTCCTGAGAGTGGATGGCTACTCCGATCCGGCGCAAATACTGTCCTCGGACGTCATGGCTGATTATATGATTGCACCTTCTGGACTCCCCGACGAGAAGGGCATAGACCAGCACTACGCCTGCGGATGGTGGATACAGGATCGTGACTGGGAATGCAATGGCGACCTTCCCGGCAACACCGCCACGCTTGATCGCGCCTCCGACTCCGTTTGCCTGGCAGCTGTGATGAATACGCGTCGACGTTCGCCTGCATACCTAAACACGCCGGAAGGTCTTAGGCGTCTGATGTGGGGCATAAATGACGAGGTGGATTTCTGGCCGCCGGGATCCCCGATCTAACCGCCGGTAGTCATCTCCTAACCAGGCGCCTCGCCCCTCAGTAGTGCACACAACCGTCTGCTCGAGCGAGAGGATTCCAAGTAATACGGGAGATTGCTTCCGCTCTTCCCTAGCATTACTCATATCGGAATCATTCACCTCTTCATTCGCCGGTAATAACAAATCAGCCAGAATATATTGAAGAGACCCCGACCGTACGGACTGCCACGCTTCATGAGGGGCGGAAGCCCTCGACGTTCCCGCTCGTCAAAATCATCTTGGATGCCATAACGCCAGATTTCGGTTCTGACATCAATAGCGAATATCAGCACGAAGGCAGCCGCACTCGCCGCTTCGATCGAGATCGCGAACCCTGCGACAACAGCTGCGAGGCCGAGCCCCAACCAGACTGCCGCCACAATCCTCCCTCTTGCGCTCAGATGAAAAAGGGCAACGTAGAGCAGGGCGGCCCCCGCGAGTGCAACAAGGAATGCGAGAAGCGTCATCACAACTCTCCACGCCAGGACTTGCATCCATCGTTTATTCGCGCGGCTCCGACTTTCCCCGCAACGGCGTCATAGTGCGAGGCATGGTCCTTGAATCCTGGGCGGGCCCGATGCGAGAAGGCTTTCACGGCGCATACTCTCATGACGCGACCGGCATGACGCCCACTGCCCTACGAAGTGATGTCACCCCTGCCGTAGGCATCGCGCAAAGCCCCATCGCCTGCAGAGCGGCCAGACAGGAGGGCACACTGCGCGAACCACCCCGGTATGAGATCCGGGCCCGCGCCCGCGGGTGCCCCTCCCACGCGAGCGGTTCCGTGCCTGTCACCGCCCGAGGCCGTGGGGCGCGGTGGAGTCACGCGCGGTACCAGGAACGAAGCGCTTGACCCTCACGTGGCGTCATACCGCATTCTCGGGGGCGTGGAAGAGCACCTGACCGTGGGGCGTGTGGCCGGCTTGGCCGGCGTGAGCGTCCGCACGCTGCATCACTATGACGGGATCGGCCTCGTGCGGCCCTCCGCGCGGACCTCCGCCGGGTACCGGGCCTACTCGGCGGGCGACGTGGAGCGGCTGCGGGAGGTGCTCGCCTACCGGCGGCTCGGCTTCGGATTGCGCGAGATCGCGGATCTGGTCGACGACCCGACCACCGACGCGGTCGCGCACCTGCACCGGCTCCGCGGCCTGCTGCTGGAACAGCGCGACCGCGCCGCTGCCACGGTGGCGGCCATCGACAGGGAACTGGAGGCACGGGCCATGGGGATCAGGACGACACCGGAGGAACAACTCAAGGTGTTCGGGGCGCAGTTGTACGACGCCATCGGGTCCGCTTACCCGGCGACGCGGCGCACCGAGCCGCGGATCGCCGCGCGGATCTGGGATGCGCTCGGGGACGCACGGACGGTACTCAATGTCGGGGCCGGCACCGGTTCCTACGAGCCACCCGACCGCGACGTCACGGCGGTGGAGCCGTCGGCGGTCATGCGGGCACAGCGTCCCGCGGGCGCGGCGCCGTGTGTGGCCGCCCGCGCGGAGAGCCTCCCGTTCGAGGACCAGTCCTTCGACGCCGCGATGGCCTTCAGCACCGTTCATCACTGGCAGGACCCGATCGCGGGCCTGCGCGAGATGCGGCGTGTGGCCCGCCGTGTAGTGGTGTTCACGTACGACGCCAGTACCACCGGCTGGCGCGAGAGATTCTGGCTCACCCTCGACTACTTGCCCGAATTCGCCGGCCTGCTCGTCGACTGGCCTTCGCTGGCCGACCTGACCCGCGCGATCGGGGGCCGCGGAGCCGGTGCTGATCCCGTGGGACTGCGCCGACGGCTTCTTCGAGGCCCACTGGCGCCGGCCCGAGGCGTACCTGGACGAACAGGTGCGCCGCGCGGTATCGGTATGGACCAGAGTCGGTCCGGAGGCCGAGGAGCGGGCAGTGAACAGACTCCGCGACGACCTCTCCTCAGGCCGGTGGGCCGAAGGCAACCGCGACCTCGTCGCCCTCGACGCGGCAGAGCTCGACCTCCGCCTGCTCGTAGCGTGAACCCTCGTGCGCGAGAACGCCGCAGAGGACTGACCCGCCGCAATCAGTAGAGGAAGTTCCCCGCGGTCGGCAGCCATGACCGGGCTCATGTCCGGTGGGCTTCCCAAGGCACTGTCCCCGGCAACAAGCCTGGTCATCACCGCCGTTGTCGGTCCGCAGGTTCGTCCGGGTTGCGGCGTGGTTCAGGAAAGAAGCTGACTCTCGGGGCTCGTCCTGCCTCAGAGTGGTGCCATGAGCAATGACGCAGAAGCGCCTGTCGTGCCCGTAGAGGCCTTTGAACCCCCCTACTACGCGGCTGTCTTCACTTCGGTCCGGACCGAGGACCAGAGCGGCTACAGCGAGACCAGTGCCCGCATGGAAGACCTCGTGAAGGACGTCCCTGGGTTCCTGGGGATGGACCACGCGCAGACTCCTGGGGGGTTGTCCATCACCGTCGGGTACTTCCGCGACGCCGACGCACTCACGGCGTGGCGGAACAACGCCGAGCACCTCGCGGCGCAGAAGCGCGGGCGAGTCGAGTGGTACCAGAGCTACACGCTGCATGTGGCGAAAGTGGAGCGGAGCCACGGGTTCGAGCGAGCGTAGGTGCCCGCCTTCCCCTTCTCCCCACAGGTGAGGTGGAGGGTCTGAGGGCCGGCAACACACCGCGCCGGCCACCAGGCTCCTGCGGCCGGGACCATCGCGCTCGACACATGCGCGCCTCTGCCGCCCCCGGCCACCCCGTCATCTCACCAAACGAAAAAAGTGTCCGCATATCAAGACAACATGGTGATCGGAAGCTTGCGTTCCGTACATTTGTCCGCATGTCTGCCCCGGCCTCTCTGCTGTGCCTCGCACTGTTCGCGACCTCCGCGTGGTGTGTCGACGACGGCCTCTGTCGCCGCTGAACCCGGCCCTGCCGCGTCGCCCGTGACGCGCCCCTGCCGCTCAGTGCCCCGCCCGTCGCTCGCTTCGTGCAACCACCCCGGAGACCTTCCGTGACCACCGCGCCCCCCGCCGGGCCGGTCGCGCCCTCACGCGCGCCCATCGGCCTCTTCACCCCCTCCCCCACCTCCTCCGCCCGACCGGACGCACCGCCGCTCCCGCCCCTGCGGTGGATCCCGCTCACGGTGGCCGCGGTGCTCGCCGTGGCGCTGACGGCGTACGTCTGGTCCGCGCACGGCGCCAAGCCGGGCGTCCTGCTGCTGCTCGGGCTCGGTCTGGGCATCGCTCTCTTCCACTCCCGGTTCGGCTTCACCTCCGCCTGGCGCCAGCTCGTGGCCGTCGGCAACGGCAGCGGACTGCGCGCCCACACCCTTCTGCTCGGCACCACCGCCACTCTGTTCGCCCTGATCATCGGCACCGGCACCGGGCTGTTCGGCAGCCAGCCGGCCGCGTCCGGCGGCACCCTCGGTATCGGCCTCGTCCTGGGGTCGGTGCTCTTCGCGATCGGTATGCAGATCGGCGGCGCCTGTGCCTCGGGCACCCTCTTCGCCGTGGGCTCGGGACAGACCTCGCTGGTGCTGACGCTGGGCGGGTTCATCATCGGCGGCACGGCCGCCGCCTGGCAGTACGACCTGTGGAAGGACCTGCCGGCCTGGCAGCCCGTCGTGCTCTCCGACCACATCGGCTGGTTCGGCTCCTGGGCCGTGACCATCGCCGTACTGCTGCTGGTGGTGTGGGTGTCACGCCGGATCCAGGCCCGCCGCAACCCGCCTCCGCTCGGGCCAGTGCCCTCCGCCCGAGGCGCGGCCCTGCGCGCCCTGCGCGGCTCCTGGCCGACGGCAGTCGGTGCCCTGGCCCTCGCCGTGCTCGGCGCCGGCGTGCTCCTGGTCTCCGGGGGCGCCTGGGGTGTCACCAGCGCCTTCGCCCTGTGGGGTTCGAAGCTGATCGGCGCGCTCGGCGGCCGGCCGGAGACCTGGACCTGGTGGCAGCAGCCCGGCAACTCCAACATGCTCGCCGGCTCGATCCTGGCCGACAAGAACAGCCTCACCGACATCGGCATCATGATCGGCGCGGCCGTGGCCGCCACCCTCGCCGGCAGCTGGGTCCTGCACCGGCACATCCCCTGGCGTACCGCGGTCGCCTCGCTGCTCGGCGGTGTCCTGATGGGCATCGGCTCGCGCCTCGCCGGGGGCTGCAACATCGGCGCCTATCTCGCGGGCATCGCCTCGGGCAGCCTCAGCGGCTGGCTGTGGGGTCTCTTCGCGCTGGCCGGCACCTGGGTGGGTCTCCGACTGCGCCCGCTGTTCGGTCTGGGCAACCCCAAGCCCGGCGACAGCGTCTGCTGACGCCGTCTCACCTCCGTCGAGGGTGCGCGGACGACTCCGCGCGCCCTCGACGCGCATCTGGCGGTCTCGGGCCCTCAGCCTTAGCACCCCGGCCTGGTGACTCCTGCCGGGTGACTCCCGGCCCGCCGACCGCGCTGACACCGGTCACGGAGGCCGGTCCCCAACTGGTCCCCGGACACGATCAAGGGCCGATTTCGGATACTTCCGAAATCGGCCCTGAGCTACGACTCTCACGAGTCGGGACGACAGGATTTGAACCTGCGACCCCTTGACCCCCAGTCAAGTGCGCTACCAAGCTGCGCCACGTCCCGGTGCGCTTCCTCCCGGTGCTCCCGGGCGGCGGCGCAGGACAAACATTACCTCACTCCGAGGAGCGGATTGACGCCCGTGCCTGGTGGGCGCGGTGTGCCAGGGTTTCGGCCCCGCAGGCGGTGGCCAGTTTCTGGGCCCTGGCCAGCTCCCTCGGGGAGCTGATCGCGATGCCGTAGTCGACGAGGGCCAGGGCGTGTTCGTACGCGGACGGGGACGCCTCCAGGTGGCGGACCGACTCGGCCAGCAGTTGCGGGACCTCCTCGGGGCGGGCGAACAGCGCGACGCAGCGCAGGGCCTCCCCTATCGCGGTCTCCGTGCCGAAGCGTTCGGCGTGCATCCGGGCCGTGGCGGCGAGTTGTGCGGCACGGGCCGGGTCCTCCTCGGCCAGGGCGCGGGCGAGATCACCGGCCCAGGGCGCCCATACGCCGTTGAACCGGCCGCGGGGTTCAAGGGCTTGACCGGCCGCTTCCAGTTCGGTGGCGGCTTCCTTCATCCGGCCTTCGGCCAGCAGCAGCCGGCCGCGTACGCACGGCGCGTCGGGCAGCACCATCGCGCTCGGGTAGGGCGTGCCGAAGTCGTAGCGGTCGGCGATCCGGCGGGCCTCGCCGACCCGGCCGCGGGCGACGAGGGTGTCGATGAGCAGGCAGGTGGCGTCCCAGTGGACGGGAAGTCCGCTGCCGACACGGTCGGCGAGCCGCAGTCCTTCGCGGAGAAAGCCCTCGGCCTCGGCCAGGTGGCCGCGGCGGCGGTGGACCAGGCCGAGCAGGGTGTGCGCGAAGGCCAGGTGCGCACCGCTCCAGCCGGAGATCTCGAAGGCGCGGACGGCCTCGCCGAAGAGTTCCTCGGCGCGGTCGACCTGGTCGGTGAAGGCGTAGGTGATGCCGACGAGGGTGGGGAGTTCGAAGCCCCATTCGGTGTCGGTCCAGCCGAGCCCTCGGGCGGGATGGCCGTCGACCAGGGCGCGTTCGCAGAGGTCGACGACGAGCTGGGCGTTCTCGCCGCGCATCATGGCGTCGAAGGCGCGGATGGTGAGCAGGGCGCGTTCGGCGTTGTCACGGCCGGAGAGGTGATCGGCGTTCTGGGCGAGACGACGGGAACGAGCGGGCCCGTCGTCCTCGGCGGCCTGCATGCCCTCCCACAGGAAGGCTCCGGCCTGGAGCCGCATGAGGCCGGAGCCCGGGGTGGTGCGCGCGGCCTCGGCAGCGAGGGCGCGCACCGCTTCCTTCAGCTCGTTGTTGTGGGCGTGTGCTGCGGCCAGCCGGTAGGTGGCGTCGACCCGTTGGTCGTCGTCGAGACCGGGCATGTCGAGGGCGGCCCGCAGATGCCGGACCGTGGTGGCCGGGGAGCTGAGCAGTGTGGCGCAGCCCAGTTCGTACAGCAGGGTGGCTCTGACCCGTTGCCGCGGTGGTTCCTCCAGAGCGCGTTCGAGGCAGCGGCGGGCGGCGTCCGGGGCGCCGACCGCGAGGTGCTGTGTGGCTGCTTCGCGCAGCTGCTCGACCAGTTCCTGGTCGTCGTCGGGGTGTACTTCGAGCAGATGCCGGGAGGCCGCGGCGGCGCCGAGTCCGGCACGCGTGATGGCCCAGGCGGCCCTGCCGTGCATGGCGGTGCGGGTGGCCGGCGGGATGGAGCGGTACACCGCCGAGGCGATCAGCGGGTGTACGAACTCCAGCGGGTCGAAGCCGGTGACGATGCGGGCCTCACGCAGTCGCGCCGTACAGTCCGCGGCCTCCGCGGAGGTCATTCCGGCGAGGGTGGCGGCGAGGTCCTGGGAGATGTCGGTGCCGAGCACGGCGGCTGCCCAGGCGAACCGGGTGGCGTTGGTGCCGAGCCGTTCGAGCCGGGCGACGAGGCCGCTGCCGCGGGCCGAGGCGCCGAGTTCGCGCAGCAGCCCCGCCGATTCGTCCAGCGGTGCCAGTTCGCGGTCCTGGACCTTGGCGACGAGTTCGACGGCCTCGTAGGGGTTGCCTCCGGTGACGGCCCACACCTCGCGGCAGAACGGGTCGTCGGCGTGCTCGCCGAGGGCCGCGCGGACCAGTTCCGCGGTGGCGTCCGGGGTGAGGGCGCGCAGGGCGACCCGGATCTGGCAGGGGTGGGCGCCGCCTTGTCCGCTCTCCTCCGTCCGTTCCGCCCGTTCCTCCGTCCGTTCTGCCCGTTCCTCCGGCCGCTGGGCCTGGACGACGAGGACGGGCAGTTCGCCGAGGCGCGCGGTGAACGAGGCGAGCCAGGCGAGGGACTCGCCGTCGGCCCAGTGCGCGTCGTCGATGATGAGCAGCAGCGGACGGTGGCTCAGCAGGGACGCGATCCGGGAGACGAGGAAGTCCAGGCCGTCCCGCACCCCTTGCGGATCGGGCTGGGGACCACTCGGTTCGGCGAGTCCGAGTGCGGGAGCGGCAATCTCGTACCAGGGTCCGAACAGGTTGCGCACCTCGTCGGGCGGGAACTGGCCGAGGGCGGGCTGCAGCAGTTGGCGTACGACGTGGAACGGCACGGACGTGACCGTTTCGCCACCGCGTGCGGACCAGACGGTGCACCGGCCGGCGGCCAGGACCTGGATCTCGTCGAGCAGAGCCGTCTTCCCGATACCGGCCTCACCGCTGAAGATCAGCAGCCCGCCGGTCGCCTGGGCGCCGCACAGGGCGTCCACGGCCTGTGCGGCGGCGGCGAGTTCCGGTTCGCGCTCGTACAACGGCCGGGACTGCTTCATCCCTACCCTCCCCAAGTGGTGCGGATGCACGTCGACCCTAGTGGGGCCCGCGCGTCCCCCGACAGTGATTCGGACAGTTCTCCGCAGGTGCGAGGCACAATCGAAGGGTGGACGAGACCCGCAGGGACCGCGACGCAGAGGGCCGGGCACGCAATGCGCGCCCCCGTGACGGGCTGGGGCGCCCGCTGCCGTACGGGGCACCGGGAGTGGCGCGGCAGCCCGAGGGCGTGGTACGCACCCCCGAGGAGACCCTGCGCGAGGCGCAACGGCTGCTGGGTGCGGGGATGCCGTTCCACGCGCACGAGGTGTTCGAGGACGCGTGGAAGTCGGGTCCGGAGGCGGAACGGCAGCTGTGGCGCGGTCTGGCGCAGCTCGCCGTGGGTCTGACCCACGCGGCGCGGGGCAATACGACGGGCGGCGCCCGGCTGCTGCGCAGGGGCGCCACGGCACTGGCACCGTCCGCGGGCACCCGGCCGCACGGCATCGGGGTCGACGAACTCATCGGCTGGGCCGAGGACTTGGCCGGGCGCGTCGAGACGGAGCGGGCCCACGGCGCGGACCCGACGCAGGTCCGGCCGGTCGATGCCGCGGACGAGGCGCCGTGCCTGCGGCCCGGGAGCCGGTGACCCGGCCGCCCGGACGCGGTGGGGCATGGGGCAGACTCGGTGCCGTGAGACAGATCTATGTCATCGGTATCGGCGCGGGCGACCCCGACCATCTGACCCTTCAGGCCGTCAAGGCGCTGAACCGGGCGGATGCGTTCTTCATCCTCGACAAGGGCGCGCAGAAGGCCGATCTGACCGGGCTGCGGCGGGACATCCTCGATGTGCACGTGCGGAACACCGCGTACCGCCTCGTGGAGGCACGGGACCCGGAGCGGGACCGCGCGACCGCGGACTACTCCCCCGCGGTGGACGACTGGCGCAGCCGACGGGCGGATCTGTACGAGCGGTTCATCGCGGAGGAACTCGGTGAGGACGAGTGCGGGGCGTTCCTGGTGTGGGGTGATCCCGCACTGTACGACTCCACGCTCGGCATCCTCGAGGAGATCCTGGACCGGGGTTCGGTGGCCTTCGAGCACGAGGTGGTTCCCGGGATCAGCAGTGTCTCCGCACTGCTGGCCAAGCACCGCACAGGTCTGAACCGGGTGGCTCGTCCGGTGCAGATCACCACGGGCCGGCGGCTGGCCGAGGGCTGGCCCGAGGGGGTCGACGACGTGGTGGTGATGCTCGACGCACGGCAGGCGTTCACCCGCCATCTCGACCAGGACCTCTTCATCTACTGGGGCGCGTACGTGGGAACCGAGGACGAGATCCTCGTGTCCGGGCGCCTCGCCGAAGTGTCCGACCGGATCGAGGAGTTGCGGGCCGAGGCGCGCGCCCGAAAGGGCTGGATCATGGACACGTATCTGCTGCGCCGCGGCTGAACCGGCCTTCCTGGCCCAGCAGTCGGAGTACGGACGCGACATCGCGCACGACGGTGGTGCCGGGTGGCGGCGGTGGGCGGCGGACCACCACCACGGGCACGCCGAGGTTCCTGGCCGCGGTCAGTTTCGCGGCCGTCGCGGGGCCGCCGCTGTCCTTGGTGACGAGGACGTCGATGGCGGCCTCGCGCATCAGCGCCGTCTCGCCCTCGACGGTGTACGGGCCCCGGTCGAGGACCAGGTCGGTGTGGCGGGGCAGCGGTGGCTCGGGGGGTTCGACGGAGCGTACGAGGAAGTGGAGCGCGTCCGCGCCGGGGGCCGTGGCGAAGGCGGCCAGGCCGAGGCGGCCGGTGGTGAGGAAGATCCGCCGGCCCAGGGCAGGCAGCTGCGCGGCGGCGTGTGCGAGGTCGTCGGCCGGGTACCAGCGGTCGCCGGGACCCGCCGTCCACCCGGGACGGCGCAGCGCGAACAGGGCGGTCCCGGTGGCCTTCGCGGCCTCGGCGGCATGGGCGCTGATGGTGCGGGCGAACGGGTGGGTGGCGTCGACGACGGTGTCCACGCCATGAGTACGCAACCAGTCGGCGAGGCCCCGGGGCCCACCGAAGCCTCCGATGCGGACCTCACCGGCGGGCGTCCGGGGCCGGGCGACTCTGCCTGCCAGTGAGCTGGTGACGCGCACCGTCGTGTCGGCGCCGGGCCCGGTCAGCTCGGCGGCGAGGTGCCGGGCCTCGGCCGTACCGCCGAGGATCAGTATGTGGCCGCTCATGCACCGAACCTACGTCACATTCGGCGCAGGAGTCCCGGAGCGGCGAACAGGGCGGCCCTGAGCGCATTACGATCCGGCGTCATGAGCATTTCTGACCAGGACCAGGCAGTGGATGTCCCGATAGCCACGTCCGGGACCGTTGCGGAACCCGAGTCCCAGGATGCTGCGGAGGCTCCCGCACCACCCGATACCGAGGCCGAGGCGCAGGCCGCTGCGGAGGGGAGCGGCTCCCGAGACGTTGAGCGGACGCCGCCGGGTGCCGGTCCCGACGTCAGGTCCGAAACCGTTCCCGAGGCCCTTTCCGGCCCCGGTCCCGAGGCCGCCTCCGAGGCCGGTGACCGGCGGCTGACGCCGCGTCAGGCCAGGCGGCTGCGCGTCGTTCTCTCGTCGGTCGGCATGGCGGCGATGGCGGTCGTGCTGGTGCTGCGGATCGCCGCCAGGTCCTCGGTCCTGGTGGTCGGTGTGTACGGGCTCGCCCTCATCCTCTGCGGCATCGTGATCGAGCTCAGCAGGAACGGCCGTACCCGGCTGGGAAGTTGGCTGCTGGCCCTCGGCCTGCTGGCCGCGATCGGCTCGGACTGGCTGCTGATCCCCTGACGCGGGTCGGCGCACCGCCGACGGCGAGGACGCCGGTCCCGGTCGTACGGTGCGCAGCGTCGTGCGCGGGGCCGCGGGTGCCGGATCCAGGTCACCGCAGCGCAGCGGTGCCGGATGGCCGCGCGGCCCCGCCCGGCTACACGTCCGTCCGGATCACCACGACCAGCGTGCGCGGACCGTGCACACCCTCCACCCGTTCCAGTTCGATGTCGGACGTGGCCGAGGGTCCGCTGATCAGCGTCGTCGGCCGCTCCGGCACCAGCCTGGACACCGCCTCCGGCACCCCGACCTCGACGGTCGACAGGTCGACGACGCACACATGCAGATCGGGGACGAGGGACAGCGCCCGTCGGCCCTGGTCGGGCGAACCGTCCAGGAAGATCGTGCCCGTCTCGGCGCAGCTGACGGCCGAGGCGGTCACGACCCCGTCCAGTGCGTCGAGCCGGGGTGCCGGGATGTCCGCGGAGTCCCGCTGGACCTCGCCGTCGTACGCGCCGAGCCAGACCGCGTCGAGCCCGGCGGGCACTCCGATCCGCCGGGCGCCCTGTTCCTGCAGCACCTCGGCAACGGCCTGTGCCGTGCGGTCGGCGGTGCAGGTGTGCACCAGTGCCTTGTAGTCGACGAGCCGGTCGGTGAAGAGCGCCAGCCGTTCGTCGTCGGGGAGGGTGCGGCCGGTGCGGTAGGCGCGGGGAACGGTGATGTCCGGGGCCGGGGCGAGGGCCAGGGCGTCCCTGATCCTGCCCAGCACCGTTTCGCGAGCGGTCGTCACTTGTCCTCCTCCTTCTTCTGCTTCTGCTCGTGCTCGGCGGCGGCGGCGCGCATCGTCGCGGCGCCTTCGTCCGATGCGAGCCAGGACCGGAAGGTCTGCTTCGGCGGGGCGGCGGTGTCGCGACTATTGCTCCAGCCGTCGAACGGAGGCGGAAGATGCGAGATCTGCCCGTCCCGCCCGGCGACGACGCGGAGGATCGCCGCGCTCTTCTGCGCGGCGGTGAACAGCTTCGGGCTCTTCATCACTCCGGCCGCGGCCTTCATGGCCAGCTTCTCCGCCGTCGTGCCGGCCTGTTCGGTGTTCTGATGGCGCAGCTCGACCAGGAGCGAGGGAATGTCGATCTTGACCGGGCAGGCGTCGAAGCAGGCGCCGCAGAGGCTGGAGGCGTACGGCAGCGAGCTGTTGGGGTCGTTCTTGGCCGCGTGCATCCCGGCGAGCTGCGGGGTGAGGACGGCACCGATCGGACCGGGGTAGGTCGATCCGTACGCGTGGCCGCCGGCCCGTTCGTACACCGGGCAGACATTGAGGCAGGCCGAGCAGCGGATGCAGTTGAGCGCCTCGCGTCCGATGCGGTCGGCGAGCGCGGCGGTGCGTCCGTTGTCGAGGAGGACCAGGTGGAAGTCCTGCGGGCCGTCGCCGGGTGTCACGCCGGTCCACATCGAGGTGTACGGGTTCATCCGCTCGCCGGTGGAGGAGCGCGGCAGCAGCTGGAAGAAGACCTCCAGGTCCTGGAAGCGCGGCAGGACCTTCTCGATGCCCATGACGGTGATCAGGGTGTCGGGCATGGTCAGGCACATCCGGCCGTTGCCCTCGGACTCGACGACGGAGAGGGTGCCGGTCTCGGCGATGCCGAAGTTGGCGCCGGAGATCGCCACCTTGGTGGTCATGAACTTCTCGCGCAGGTAGGCGCGGGCGGCGGCGGCCAGGTGAGCGGGCACGCTGTCCAGGTCCGGGTCGACTCCGGGGATCTCGTTCAGGAAGATCTGGCGGATCTCGTCGCGGTTGCGGTGGATCGCGGGGACCAGGATGTGCGAGGGCTTGTCGTGGGCGAGCTGCACGATGAGCTCGGCAAGGTCGGTCTCGTACGGGGTGATGCCGACGGACTCCAGGTGCTCGTTGAGCCCGATCTCCTGGGTGGCCATCGACTTGACCTTGATGACGTCGCTGCTGCCCGTCGCCTTGACCAGCCGGGTGACGATCTCGTTGGCCTCGACGCCGTCGCGCGCCCAGTGGACGGTTCCGCCGCGCTCGGTGACCTTCTGTTCGAGCTGCTCCAGGAGTTCGGGCAGCCGGTTCATCGTGTCGGTCTTGATGGCCGACCCGGCGTCGCGCAGCTGTTCCCAGTCCGGGAGTTCACCCGTGACGTTGAGGCGCTTGGCGCGGATGGTGTGGGTGGCCCGGCCGAGGTTGCGACGCAGCTGCTCGTTGCGCAGTTCGTCGTGCGCGGCCTTGGGGAACTTGCGTTCACCCCGCAGGTTTCCCGTCCCGTACGGGGAGCGGGGCGGGGTGGCGGGCATGCCGAGGAACGTGCTCATCGGGCGGCCTCCGTCAGGGCGTACGGCGCGTTGCGGGTGGAGCCGAGGATCTGGGCGAGGTGCAGGGTCTGCGTGCCGGCCTTGATGCGGTGCAGGCCGCCGCCGATGTGCATCAGACAGGAGGAGTCGCCGGCCGTGCAGACCGCCGCCTTCGTGGCCAGGACGTTGCGCATCTTGTCCTGGAGCATTGCGGAGGACGTCTCGGCGTTCTTGACGGCGAAGGTGCCGCCGAAGCCGCAGCAGGAGTCGGCCTCGGGCAGCTCGACGAGGTCGATCCCCTCGACGGCGCGCAGCAGCCGGAGCGGCTTGTCGCCGACCCGCAGCATCCGCAGGGAGTGGCAGGTGGGGTGGTAGGTCACCCGGTGCGGGAAGTAGGCACCGACGTCGGTGACGCCGAGGACGTCCACGAGGAGCTCGGAGAGTTCGTACGTCTTGGCCTTGACGCGGGCGACGCCCGCACGCAGCGGGGCGTCGCCGTACCGTTCGGCGATGATCTCGTGCTGGTGCCGGACGGAGCCCGCGCACGAACCGGACGGCATGACGACGGCGTCGATGGAGGCATCGCCGAACTGGTCGGCGAAGTTACGCACGAGCGGCAGGGGTTCGCGCTGGTAGCCGGTGTTGACATGCATCTGGCCGCAGCAGGTCTGGCCGGGCGGGAACACCACCTCGTGGCCCAGGCGGGCGAGCAGCACCGCGGTGGACTTCACCGCCTCGGGGAAGAGAGTGTCTCCCAGACAGGTGGCGAAGAGTCCGATACGCATGGGGTCTCCTCGATCGATTGTTTTGGTCGGACCATACTAGCCTCCGTCCATTTTAAGGGGACGAGGCGCACGCCCTTTCGGGCGAGTGACCTATCAGTCAAGTTGGTCCGACCTTATTGACATACGACATATCGGATGTCCTACTAATGCCCTGAACCATTCGGCTGCCACGCATTCCCCCACGGGGCCATACAGGGCGGCCCAGGACATTGCTCCCGGTTCGCCCCGTACAGCTCAATGAGGAGTACTTTCGTGGCCTCCGCACCACCAGTCACCACGCTCGCTTCGTACATACCGGACTCACATGCCATCGGTGGCAGCCTCCTGGCCACCGCACTGGTCAGTCTGATCCCCCTCGTGGTGTTCTTCCTGTTGCTGATGGCCGCCAAGCGCTCGGCGCTGCTGTCCGCGCTCGGCTCGGTGCTCTCGGCCCTCCTGGTGGCGGCGCTCGGGTTCGGCATGCCTGTCGGGCTCGGGCTGCTCTCGGCGTCCCAGGGCCTGGTCTTCGGCCTGTTCCCGGTGATGCTGATCGTCGTGGCCGCCATCTGGTTCTACGAGCTCACGGTGGTCAGCGGCAGGTTCGAGGACCTGCGGCGCTCGTTCAGTGCGGTGGGACGCGGCGACCTGCGGATCCAGGCAATGCTCATCGCCTTCTGCTTCGGGGGACTGCTGGAGGCCCTGGCCGGCTTCGGCGCGCCCATCGCCATCACCGCCGTCATGCTGATGGCGCTCGGTCTGCCGCCGGTCAAGGCGGCCATGGCCGTGCTGCTGGCCAACACGGCGCCGGTCGCCTTCGGCGCGATGGCCATCCCGGTCACCACCGCGGGCAACCTGACCGGCATCCCGGCGGACGACATCGCCGCGGTCATCGGCCGGCAGTCCCCGCTGCTCGCCCTGTTCGTGCCCCTGCTGCTGCTGTTCGTCGTGGACGGCATGCGAGGCGTCCGCCAGCTCTGGCCGATCGCCCTGGTCACCGGATTCGTCTTCGCCGTGGCGCAGTTCTGGTGCTCGGGCCACTTCGCCTACGAGCTCACGGACGTCGTCGCCTCGCTCGCCGGCTTCGCCGCGGCCGTGCTGATGCTGCGCTTCTGGAAGCCCCGCACCCCCGAGGGCCAGCTCTCCCAGGTGGAGAACGAGCCCCTCACACCGCGCCGGGTCACCTTCGCCGTTCTCCCGTACTTCCTGGTCATCGCCATCTTCGCGCTCGCCAAGCTGAACGTCGGACCGCTCGACATGCCGAAGCTGCTGGGTCACTTCAACCTCACCGTCGAGTGGCCGGGTCTGTACGGCCGGCTGCTGACCCAGGCGGGCGAGCCCTCCTCCAGCCCTATCTACAAGCTGGAGGTACTCGCGAACCCGGGCACCCTGCTGATCATCGCGGGCATCCTGGTCACGCTGGTCTACCGGTACGCCAAGGACCGCGACGCCTACCCGATGACCGCGCACATGGCCGCCTCCGCGGCCGGCCGCACCATCAAGAACATGCGGGTCGCGATCATGACGGTCGCCACGGTGCTCGCGCTCAGCTACGTCATGAACCAGTCGGGCCAGACCGTGGCCATCGGCGCCTGGCTGGCCACGGCGGGCGGCCTCTTCGCGCTCCTCTCGCCGACGCTGGGCTGGCTGGGGACCGCCGTGACGGGTTCCGACACCTCCGCCAACGCCCTCTTCGCCAACCTCCAGCAGACGGCCGGCCAGACGGCCGGGATCAACCCGACCCTGCTCGTCGCCGCGAACACCTCGGGTGGTGTGGTGGGCAAGCTCGTGAGCATGCAGAACCTGACGATCGCCGCGACCTCGGTGGAGATGCCCGGTTCCGAACGCATCCTGCTGCGCAAGGTGGTCGGCTACAGCGTGGCCATGCTGGCCATCCTGTGTGCGCTGGTCTACCTCCAGTCCACGTCGGTGCTCTCGTGGATGCTGCCGTAACGGCACCGCTCACGGCCTGAAGGGGCCGGTGCACGACCCGGGCGGCGGGTCGTGCACCGGCCCCTTCTCGGTTCCCGGTCTCGGTGGCGCCTACCGCTCCGCGGCGGGCTCCCCGTCCTCGCCGGCGTCGTGGGCGTCGTTGACCTCGTCGACCAGCGTGCCGTGGAAGCCCCGGATGTGGGCCTCCGCCAGATCGGCCGCCTCCTCACCCCGGCCCGCTCGCACCAGTCGCAGCAACTCGGTGTGCTCGTCGTTGAGATGGGCCTGCGTGGCAGGCCAGTCGTCCACCTCTTCGAGCGCCCGAAGGATGAGGGTCCGCACGGACTCACGTACGGCCGCGGTGAGGGTCGAGGTGAGCGCGTTGCCCGAGCTGCTGGCCACCAGGACGTGGAACCGGGTGTCCAGCTCGTTGAACTCCGAGGGCGTGACGCCCGGCCGGGTCATCCGGTCGAGCACGGACTCCGCCTCGTCCAGGTCCGCCGCCTCGGCATGGCGCGCGGCGGCGGCGAAGCTGGAACGCTCCAGGGCGACCCGCGCCTCCAGCACGTCGTGCAGGCCGTAGCTGCCCAGGGCGAAGTGGAGCCGCAGCAGCCTGCCGAGCGCGTCGTCCGGGTTGCGCACGATGCGCGCACCCGAGTCCGGGCCTCGGCCGGGCTGCGCGACGAGCACACCGATGGTCTCCAGCACCCGGAGCGCCTCCCGCAGCGCGGACCGGCTGACCCCGAACACAGGCGCGAGCTCACGCTCGGGGGGCAGCCGGTCACCGGCCCTGAGCTTCCCGGCGAAGACCTGCTCCTCGATGCTCTGGAGCACGAGTTCATGCGTACGGGACTGCCGCACGGGCTGCCACTCGACAGACATCCGCCACTCCTTCGGGCCGATACGTATGACCCGACTATGTCACACACCCCTTATGGTCAGACCACTCAGCTTTCCGACCCCCCGTCGACCCCGCCCAACGGATTCATCGGATTCTCACGCAACGGCTCTACGGTGGTCCGCGTGACCCAGACGAGCCCGCCCGGCTGGCATCCAGACCCCGGGTATACAGGAACCGGCCCTTTGCACGAACGCTGGTGGGACGGCCACCAGTGGACCGACCACCTCCGCGTACCGCCCGCCGCGATCCGGCGCCGCCGCATGCGCATCGGCATCACCGCGGGGGTGGTGGTTCTCGCCGCCGTCGGGGGCTGCCTCTTCCTGCTGTCGGACGATTCCGGCGATCCGAAGGAGACCGTGGCCACGGCCCCCTCCACCGGACCTTCCGGTGCACCCGGCGGCCGCGGACCGGGCGCGCCCGGAGGCGACGGCCAGAGCCAGGCCCCCGAACAGCAGCAGCCGCGGGCCGAGGACGGCTACGCCATGGACCTGGCCAGCGGGATCAGCCTCCCGGTACCCGACGGCTGGACAGGACAGTCGGGGATGACGGGTGCCGGCGTGACGACGGGTGAGTACGCCTGCCCCGGCGACACGTCCCAGGAGTGCGTACGCGGCGGAGTGTTCTCCACGCCGGCGGAGGCGCTGGACCTCACCACCACCACGGCGAAAGCCACGGCGACGGCGGACATCTCCGCCAACGCCGAGGAGTCCTACGGCGAGAAGATCTACGGGGGTATCACCTCCCATCAGGAGCTCAAGTCCGGGCCGGTCACGGTGGCCGGTCAACAGGGCTATCTGGTGCGCTGGAAAGTGGTGACGAAGAACGGCGACGACGGGTACGTCCAGTCGCTGGCCTTTCCGTCCCCCCACGCCAAGGACACGCTCGTCGTCGTCCGCTCCGGCTTCGACATCAACGCGAAGGCCCCGAAGCTCTCCGTGATGGACGAGATCACCAAGGGCATCAAGGCCTCCTCCACCACGGGCGGGTCCGGCACGGACACATAGTGCCGCGATCCAGCGATCCACGCGGGCGGAGCGGACGCCGGGCACCAGAGATGAGTACGGGAGGACGACCGGACTGAGTATCTCGGCCGATCCACCACTGGATCATCATTGGTCGAATGACCCCATGACTCCTGGCACCCCGCTCCGGCCCCGTATGCAGCATGTCGCCACGGCCGGTACAGCCCTGGCCGTCACCCTGGCCCCGGTGGTGATCGGAGTGTTGCTGGCCAAGACCATGGCGGCGGACCCGATGACACCGATCAACGCGATGGTCACCCGGGGCGGACAGACCGTCCCCCTGTCGCCCACGCAGTGGCGCCGCTGCGGACACCAGGCACTGCGCAGGTGCGTTCGGCGGCCAGGGGGCCATCAACGGGCCGCCCTTCACCTGCTGTTCGAGCGCGGACCCAAGGTCTCCTACCACCGGGGAGGCGTGAAGGTGGCCGGCGGGTCCGTCGCGGACCATGCTCCAGGTCCAGCCGGCCTGGAGGGTGGTCACGGCGCCTGGCGGTGATGAGCCGGCCGGCGAACTCCGGGGGCGCGCGGTCCTGTTCGATGCGCCCCCACACGGCTTCCGGACCAGCTCCGGAACACCTTTGAAGGCGCCGCGACCACCACCCCCACAGACACGTGAAAGGCCGCCCTCCCGAATACGAGAGAACGGCCTCCGACCTGCAAAAAGCTGGTCGGGACGACAGGATTTGAACCTGCGACCCCTTGACCCCCAGTCAAGTGCGCTACCAAGCTGCGCCACGTCCCGATGCCCGTCTGACCTGGATAATTCCCCGGCCCGAACGCGCATGAGAACAATACCGCACTTCCATGGGTGGTCACGAACCCCTTTCGGGCTTGACCTCAACCTAGCTTGATGTTCAAGCCTGGGTACATGACGTACACACCCACTGCCCCCATGGGCGGCTATCGCGACATGAACAGGCTGATGAGCCTGATGACGGGGGACGAGAAGCACGGTCCCGCCGCCACCTCCACACTGGACGCCCTCTGGGTGCTGTACGACCGGGTACTCCGGGTGACGCCCGACACCGTCGACGCTCCGGACCGCGATCGCTTCCTGCTGTCGAAGGGGCACGGTCCGATGGCGTACTACGCGGTCCTGGCCGCGCATGGATTCTTCGGGGAGGAGCTGCTGCCGGGGTTCGGGGTGTACGACTCGCCGCTCGGCCACCACCCGGACCGGACGCTCGTACCGGGCGTCGAGATCGGCAGCGGCTCCCTGGGGCACGGGCTGCCGCTGGCCGTGGGCACGGTGCTCGGCCTGCGGGCACAGGGGCTGACCGACCCGAGGGTGTGGGTGCTGGTCGGGGACGCCGAACTGGACGAGGGCAGCAACCACGAAGCCCTCGCCTACGCGGGCCCGGCCGGACTGGAGCAACTGCACACCGTGGTGATCGACAACGCGTCGGCCTCCTACGCCCGGCCCGACGGCATCGCCGCCCGGTTCGAGGCCGCCGGCTGGTCGGTCGATGCCGTCGACGGACGGGACCACGAGGCGCTGTACACGGCCTTCACGGCACCGCACCCCGGGCGGCCGCGGGCCGTGATCGCGCGCGTCGCACCGAAGAGCTGAGCGCACCGGTCGAGGACCGACGCACAGCACGCCCCTCCGCGCAGGGGCTCGGAGACACCGGAACCGGAGAGGAACACTTCCCATGGACACGATGCGTGACCGCTTCATCTCGACCACATCGCAGCTGCTGGACGACGACCCCCGCCTCGCACTGGTGCTGGCCGAGATCAGCCGGGACGGCTTCGAGCGTGCCGCACGGACCCATCCGGACCGGGTCATCAATGTGGGGATCAGGGAACAGCTGCTGGTCGGGGCGGGCGCCGGGATGGCGCTCACCGGCCTGCGGCCGATCATCCACACCTTCGCCAGCTTTCTGGTGGAGCGGCCGTTCGAGCAGGTCAAGCTGGACTTCGGCCATCAAGGAGTGAGCGGTGTGCTGGTGAGCGCCGGCGGTTCGTACGACTGGCCCGCCGGTGGCTTCACCCATATGTCACCGGGCGATGTGGCGCTCCTGGACACCCTCGACGGCTGGGCGGTTCATGTCCCGGGCCACCCCGACGAGGCCGAGGCACTGCTGCGGGAGGCGGCCGCTGGGGACGACCGGGTCTATCTACGGCTGTCGCTCCAGTCGAACGAGCAGGCGCGCGAGGTCGGCGCGGGGACCGGTTTCACCGCCGTACGGAAGGGGCGGCGCGGCGTGGTGATCGGGGTCGGGCCGATGCTCGACCCGGTCCTCGCGGCGACCGACGGTCTGGATGTGACCGTGCTGTACGCGACGACGGTGCGCCCGTTCGACGGACCCGGGCTGCGACGGGCGGTGGACGGTCTCGAAGCCGCCGATGTGGTGGTCGTGGAGCCGTATCTGGCGGGCACGTCCACGGCCGCGGCCAATGACGCGCTCGCCGAACTGCCGCACCGGGTCCTGGGTCTGGGAGTGGGGCGGGCCGAACTTCGCAAGTACGGGGAGATGGACGAGCACCTCGCCGCTCATGGGCTGGACCCGCGCGGCCTGCGGGAACGCATCAGCGCCTTCCTCCGCCGATGACCGGGGCGGTTCCGCCGCAGCGTGGCGGAACCGGGCAGGCACGGCGGTCGGGCTCCCCAGGGACCGGTTGGTCGGCCCTCCCGGTCAGATTCCGAGACTGTTCTCCTCACGCCGGTCCATGTAGCGGACCAGCTCCCGTGCCAGGGACTTGATCGTGTCGAGCCCCGCCCTCCCCCACGGGCGGGGCACCGTGTCCACCGCGCACACGGCGCCCAGCGCGATGCCCGTGCGGTCGATGAGCGGCGCACCGAGGTAGGAGCGGATGCCCATGTCGTCGACGACGGGGTTCCCGGCGAATCGCGGGTAGTCGCAGACGTCCTCCAGGACGAGCGCCTTGCGGCGTGCGACAACATGCGGGCAGTAGCCACGGTCCAGGGCCACGTACCGGCCGGTGCGGCTGCTGTTCGCGGCCGTGGCGCCCAGGTCCGAGCCCTTGTGCGTGCCCGCGGGGGTGTGCAGGCCGGCGTAGAACTGCCGGTTCCCGTCGATGAAGTTGACCATCGAGAAGGGCACTTCGGTCACTTCGGCCACCCGGTTGGCGAAGGCGTCGAAGTCGTCGAAGGAACCGTCGGAGCGCCGGCCGAGGCCCAGGGTCCGCAGCCGATGGGCGCGGACGGCGGCGTCGCGGTCGACGGGCGTGAGCAGCGGCCGACCGGCGGCATGCGGGATCACCGGTGGGCTCCGGAGCCGGACATCGGGGCCGGGGCGGAGGTGGCGTTGATGAGGTACTGAACCAGGGTGACCAGGGCCCCGGTGCCGGAGCTGGCGATCCTGGCATCGCAGAGCACCACCGGCACGTCCGGTCCCAGGTCGAGAGCGGCCCGCACCTCCTCGGGCGCGTAGCGGTGGGCGCCGTCGAACTCGTTCACCGCGACGATGAATCCGATGCCACGACGTTCGAAGAAGTCGACGGCGGCGAAGCATTCGGCGAGCCTGCGGGTGTCCGCGATCACGACCGCTCCGAGTGCTCCGCGGGAGAGCTCGTCCCACATGAACCAGAAGCGCTCCTGGCCGGGGGTGCCGAACAGGTAGAGCACGTGTCTGTCGTCGAGCGTGATGCGGCCGAAGTCCATCGCCACCGTGGTCGACATCTTGGACTCGACACCGTTGAGACTGTCGGTGGTGGCGCCGACCTGGGTCAGCAGCTCTTCGGTGCTCAGCGGCGCGATATCGCTGACCGCACCGACAAAAGTCGTCTTGCCGACGCCGAATCCCCCTGCCACCAGCACTTTGAGCGCGACAGGAAAACCCTCCGAGTCATCGGGGCCGCCGGTTCCATCGGGGCCGCCTGCCGGGCCGGTGTCGTACGCATCCCCGGAGTCGTATCCGGCAGGCGAGAGGTGCGGACCGCCCGCCTCGTACGCATCACGCGCGTCGTACCGGCCGCCGGGGCCGCCGTACTCTCTCGTACCACCGTGGCTTGTGTGACTGCCGAAGCCTTCGGAGCTTGCGCTGTTCTCGTACGCGGCAATGCTGCTGAAGTCGTCAGAGCTGTCGTCGTAAGCCATCGAGTACTGCCTCCAGCAGGGATCGGTCGGTGGGCATGTCATGGAACGCGGGCGGATGCGCAGTGACTGCCCCGCAGTCCACCAGGTCCGAGACGAGCACCTTGGTGACGACTGCGGGCAGCCGGAGATGGGCGGCGATCTCGGCCACCGAGGTGGGGCCGCCGCACAATTCCAGTGCGACGGAGTGTTCGGGGCCGAGGTGCGTCTGCGGCTCGGTCCCGGTGGCTCTCACCAGGGACAGCAGGTCCAGCAGGGCCGTCGGGCGGGTGCGGCCGTTGCTCACGGTGTACGGGCGGATGAGTCGGCCTGCCGCGTCGTCGAGCAACGGGCCGTCCTGCGACACCGACACCGTCACAGCCCCGTGACGCCCGGTGTCCCGGCCGCCAGTCTCGCCGGGGTCATCAGATAGGGGCGGACGCTCTTGACCAGCATGGTCATCTCGTAGCCGAGCACGGCCGCGTCCGTCTCACGGCCGGCGAGCACGGCGAGGCAGGTGCCCGACCCGGCGCTGGAGACGAACAACAGCGTCGAGTCGAGTTCGACCACCACCTGTCGCACCTCACCGCTGTCGCCGAAGCGGGCACCGGCGCTGCGGCCGAGCGAGTACAGTCCGGCGGCCAGCGCGGCCATGTGGTCGGCGCTGTCCGCGTCCATGCCGTGGAGGGACTTCACCAGTCCGTCGGCGGAGAGGAGGACTGCGCTGCGTGTGTACGGCACGCGCTGGACCAGTCCGGACAACAGCCAGTCGAGGTCCGGGACCTGACCGGACGACATATCGGTCGTCATGGGACATCTACTCCTTGAAGGAATGCGTTTCGAGGGGCTCGACGGCCGGGGCCGCGTCCGGAATCGGCAACGGGTCCTGGGCGGGGTTCGGGCCCGGGGTGGGGTTCGGGCCCAGGGCGGGGTTCCGGTGCGGGTCCTCAGCCGGTTTCCGGTGGCGGCGGACGGTGGTCGGGGTGAAGCCGCGAACGGGTAGCGGTCCGGGCGGGTCCTGGGCCTTCCGGATCTGCGGGGACGCGGGTTCGGGGCTCGGGCCCGGTTCACGGACCGCGTCCGCCTCGGACTCGGAACGGGCCTCCGCGAGTTCGATGCCCCGCCGGAAGGCCGCCACGAGTCCCGGGTCGTGCAGGTCCTGTTCGTCCGCGGGGCGCGGCACCGGCGACTGCCTGAGCTGCGGGGCCAGGTTCTCCTGGTGGGCGCGCTTGGGGAGTTGCGGCCGGCCGGTCGTTCCGACGGCTTCGGATCTGGGAATCACCGTCGTCGGGGTGTCGTCCGCATGCCCGGTTCCGGGGCGGGCCTCTGCCGGATCCGGACGGTCGAGGCGCACGGTGCGCAGGGGCAGCGGAGGGGCTGCGTCCTGGTGCCGGGTCTGCTGCGGTGGTTGATGCAGACGCACCGGTCGTGTGGTCACGTACGGCCGGCGCTCGGCGTTGGTCCGCGATTCCGGGCCGGGACCGGGGTTCGGGACACGATGGCCGCCGGTGCCGTCCTCGGCGGGCGGACGGTGTACGGGTCCAGGGGGCGGGACCGGAGCCGCGCCGGACTCGGCCAGAACCTCCCCGTCCACACCCAGCAGGGACTGCGGGAGGACGAGTACGGCCTGTGTGCCTCCGTAGATGTTGCTCTGCAGACGAACCGCGATGCCGTGGCGTCGGGCGAGTGACGCGACGACGAACAGGCCGATCCGGCCGTCCTGCAGGAGGTGCGCCATATCGACCTGGTCGGGGTCGGCGAGCAGGGCGTTCATCCGTTTCTGCTCGTTGCCCGGCATGCCGAGTCCGCGGTCCTCCACCTCGAGGGCCAGTCCGGCGGTGACCTGTTGGGCGCGGAGGAGCACCTGGGTGTGCGGGGCGGAGAACACCGTGGCGTTCTCCACCAGTTCGGCCAGCAGGTGGATCACGTCGGCCACGGCGTGACCGCGCAGTGTGCCGTCGATCGGCGGTACCAGCTTGACCCGCGGGTACTGCTCGACCTCGGCGATCGCCGAGCGCATGACCTCGGTCATGGAGACCGGGTTGCTCCACTGACGCCGCGACACGGCGCCACCGAGGACGGCGAGGTTCTCGGCGTGCCTGCGGATGCGTGTGGCGAGGTGGTCGACATGGAAGAGGCCCTTGAGCAGATCGGGGTCCTCGACCTCGCGCTCCAGCTCGTCGAGCAGCTGGATCTCACGGTGCACGAGCGACTGCAGCCGGCGGGCGAGATTGACGAAGACCTCGACCTTCTGTTCCTCACCGCTGCGGTCGGAGAGCTGCGACACCTGCATGACCGCGGCCACGGCGATTTCCTGCTGGCGGCCGATCTCCTGCTCGAGCAGCTCGAAGGCATCGCTGCCGGGGGCAATCGACCGCACGGGTTTCCGTGCGGGCACGGGCTCTCCGTTGCGGAGCTGTTCCACCACCCGCTGGAGTTCGGTCCGGCTCTGCGCGCTGGCGCGGCGCAGGGCCAGGCAGCGGGCGAAGACGGTGGTGGTGACGCGGTTGGCGGCGAGGTACGCGGCCAGCACGGCGGCGACGGCCAGCGCGCCGGTCCCGCCCAGCGCGGTCCACAGTTCGATGGACGACCGGGCCCCGGTGGAACGGACGGTGAAGGTGACCGCCGCGGCTCCGCTCAGCACCGCGGCGCCGGCCGGCAGCACCGCGGCACGCAGGAGTTGGGGCTGTAAGCGCATCTGCGGGGAGTGCTGGGCGGCTCGCGGCCTGGACGTGGCCGAGCGGGAGCGGGCACCCGGTCGGCCGTGCCGTCCGCCCTCTTGGCGTTCCGGTCGCGCTTCGGCTGCGCGCAGTTGAGACATCAGCGTCCTCGGGACGTGGGGCGCCAGGAGTCATCGTTCGTGCGATGGCCCCTGGGGTGGCGGGTCGGGCTCGGCTCATCGGTCGGGCAGGCTCCGCAGAGATGTGCCCTGCGTTGATCACTGGCCACACACGGTAGTCGTCCCTCACATGTGCCCGGCGGGCAGTTGTCGAACTTGCCCACCATCCGTCCCACCGCGGTGTGACGACCCGTACACAAGACCGATTAAGCCGCAGGAACTCCTGGTCGACGACCACCCGAACGGCCTACGCCCGCACTCCGCTGAACGCCGGGAACGGCTCGGCCCGTCCGGTTATGCCGAACGGGCCGAGCCGTCTGACGGTGCGTGGTCCGGTGCTCGTGGTCCGGTGCACATGGTCCGCGCCCCCTGCCCCGACCTCGCATGGTACGGAGCAGCGGTCACTCGCTGCCGTCGTGCGTCGTCACCGCTCCCCCGCGAGGTCGAGGTCACCCCGGGGAGCGGCCCCGGAAATGGGGGTCGGCGCCCCGGGGCCACGCCAGGGATGGGCGATCGGCTGGGAGACCGGCCGCCACCAGGGATCGACGGGGAGGACGCCAGCAGGCTCGAAGGGTTCTCCCGGGCGGGGAACCGCGACCGGCTGCCCCGCGTCCGCCGCCGCGTCCACCGTCCACTCGGCCGGCTCCGCCCACGCGTGGAGGGCCAGGCTGAAGGTCCCCCAGTGGATCGGCAGCAGGACACCGTGGGGTCTGCC
Source organism: Streptomyces sp. NPDC052052 (assembly GCF_040680455.1). Lineage (NCBI taxonomy): Bacteria > Bacillati > Actinomycetota > Actinomycetes > Kitasatosporales > Streptomycetaceae > Streptomyces > Streptomyces sp. NPDC052052. The sequence continues at coordinate 86,076 of NZ_JBFAWU010000021.1, forward strand.
GCCTTGCAGGTCCAGGTGGGCCTCCACCCCTTCCGCAGGGGTCATGTGGATGTCCGGCCAGGCTCCGGGGAGCGGTGTGGGGTCCGTGTGCCCCTCGGGCCAGTACTGCGAGTACGCACCGATCTGGATCATGGTCGCGTCGAAGGGTCCGTGTGCGGCGCCGATGTCCTTGAAGCCGGGGAAATAACCGGTGTCGCCACTGTGGAAGATCCGGTGCTCGGGTCCCGCGACGGCCCAGGACGCCCAGAGGGTGTGCTGCTGGTTGCGCAGGCCCCGGCCGCAGAAGTGCCGGGCCGGGGTGGCGGTCAGGCCGATCCCGGCGATCTTCGTGCTCTCGTTCCAGTCCAGTTCGCGCATCCGGTCGGCGGACACGCCCCATCGCTCCAGATGGGCGCCGACGCCGAGCGGAACGGCGAACACCGTGTCCGTGCCCGCGAGGGCGCGGATCGTCGGCAGATCGAGGTGGTCGTAGTGGTCGTGGGAGATCACCACGGCGTCGACGGGGCCGAGCGCGGCGAGCGGCAGGGGCACGGGATGCAGCCGCTTGGGCCCGGCGAAGGCGAAGGGCGAACAGCGCTCGCCCCACACCGGGTCGAAGAGGATCCGTCGGCCGTCGATCTCGGCCAGCACGCTGGAATGACCCATCCAGGTGAGTCGCAGCCCGGAGACGGGCGGTTCGGCGAGGTCGGCGTAGGTGGTGCCGTGGACGGGCACGGTTCCGGCCGGTGCCCTGCGGAGCCGCTCGTCCTTTCGGAAATAGGCCTTCGCGAGCTCCAGGGCGGATCCGGAGGGCCTGGTCCGTGCTCCCTCCGGGTTCTGGAAGACGCCGTCGGCGAAGTGGGGCGAGCGGCGGATGCGCTCCATGCGGGCCCCGGTCGGATCGGCACCGAACGCGTCCGGGCGCAGCGATCGCAGCCCGGTACGGAGCGGAGGCAAGGGTTCAGCGCCGGTCACAGCATCTCCTGAGGGAGTCGGTGTCGTCTCATTATCGGCGGGGGCGTCGACTGTGCGCGTGCGGAGCGACCGGGCGGCCGATCGCCGGACCGTGCTCCGTCAGCCACGCGGCTGCCCGTACACATGGCTGATCCGGAGCCGCAGCACGACGCGGCGGTCCCGGACCATCGCGCGGCGGTAGTCGTCCCAGTCGGGGTGTTCCCCCTGGACGTCGCGGTAGAGCGTGATCAGCTCCTCCACCGTCGCGTCGTGCGGGTCGGTGGCGACCGGGGACAGATCGGCGGTGCCGTCGACGACCGTCCACGCCCAGCGGTCCACGGTGGTGACGTGGTAGCTCGCCCGTGGGTCGCGGCGCAGGTTCTTCGTCTTCGCCCGGTCCTCGGTGATCGAGACCCGGATGACGTGCTCGTCGGGGTAGTAGAAGTGGTTGACATTGGACAGCTGGGGTCTGCCGTCCCGTCTGAGCGTCACGAGTACGCCGCCGTTCTCCTCTCCGAGCAGCCCGAGCAATGCGTCCTGCTGTGTGTCGAATGCTGTCATGCAGGATCCAACGTCCGTACCCGTCACAGGATTCCGCGCGGCGGGCACTCCGTCCCACGCCCCGAGGACCCCGCCCGCGTGAGCGGTACCGGTCCCGGACCCTCACGGGTACCGCCGGCCTCTGCCACCTGCCGCGTCGTGCGGTGACGGCCGGCCAGGACGGCGGATGCGGCGTATTGCCGCCATGGCGCCTTCCCGCCAGGGCCGACTCCGGCCCAGGTCTCCATGTACCTGACAGTCTCGCCTCACCACCCCCTGAAAACACACGAGTTCATGAGGTGAAATGAGACGGACCAGATGGGCGACTGTCTGCGCCACCGCGCTTGCCGTCGCCCTTGCCGGTGGAACACTGCCTGCCGCCGCCGACAGCCCGCCCGCCTTCGCCGCACCGGCCACATCACCGGGAACCGGCGGCGGGAGCGGGACCGTCACCCTGCTGACCGGCGACGTGGTGACGTACTCCGGCCGTGGGGACAACCTGCAGATCGACTCGATCATGCCGGGAACGGGCCGTGAGGGCATGGGCTTCACACGTTTCCGGGCCGACAGCCACGAGTACGCGGTACCGATCGACGCCATCGGCGAGATCTCCGGCGGCCGCGTGGACCAGCGGCTGTTCGATGTGACCGAGCTGGTCGCCTCTGGCTACTCGGATGCCGCCACGAAGACACTGCGCATCCTCGTCGGCGGTTCCGCCTCGTCGTCCGCGAGTCCCGCGGCCCCGAAGGGCGCACGGGTCGCGACGGCCTTCCCGGCCACCAGGACCACCGCGTTGCAGGTGCCGAAGAAGTCGGCCGAGACCGTATGGAAGCAGCTCGGCACCACACCACGGGCCCGTGCCGAGGGCATCGGCAGGGTCTGGCTCGACGGCAGGGTGCGGGCCACGCTCGACCAGTCGGTACCCCAGATCGGTGCCGACCGGGCCCACCGTGCCGGAATCACTGGCAAGGGAACCCGGGTTGCCGTTCTCGACACCGGCTACGACCCGGACCACCCCGATCTGAAGGATGCCGTCGTCGCCTCCGAGGACTTCACCGGGGACGGCATGCAGGACATGCAGGGCCACGGCACCCATGTGTCCTCGATCATCGCCGGTTCCGGGGCCGCGTCCGGCGGCCGGTACGCGGGCGTCGCACCGGACGCGGAGCTCGTCGAGGGCAAGGTTCTCGGCAACGACGGTTACGGCTACGACTCCTGGATCCTGGCGGGCATGCAGTGGGCCGTCGACCAGGGCGCCGATGTCGTCAACATGAGCCTCGGATCGAACATCGCGTCCGACGGCACCGACCCGTTGTCGGCGGCCGTGGACAAGCTCTCCGCGGAACACGGCACGCTCTTCGTGATCGCCGCGGGCAACAGCGGCGACGCGACGATCGGCGGCCCGGGCGCCGCCGACACCGCCCTGACGGTCGGCTCGGTCACCAAGTCCGGCACGATGTCGTCGTTCTCCTCGAGCGGCCCCCGTCAGGGCCGGCCCGCCGTCAAACCGGAGATCTCCGCCCCCGGGAGCGCCATCGTCGCCGCGCGCGCCGCAGGCACCCTGGACGACGCCGCCGTCACCGAGCAGTACGCCTCGCTCTCCGGTACCTCGATGGCGAGCCCCCATGTGGCGGGCGCCGCGGCCCTGTTGGCACAGCGGCACCCCGACTGGTCCGGTGCACGGCTGAAGGCGGCGCTGGTCGGCAGCGCCGCGCCGGTGGACGGCGCGACGGTCTCCGACACCGGGTCCGGCCTCGCCGACGTACCGGCCGCGCTGGCCACGCGGGTGGTCGCCGAGCCCGCCACGCTGGCCGCCCACACCACGTACCCGAACGCCTCCGCCGAGCCCCTGACCCGTGAGCTGACCTGGACGAACACCAGCGACAAGCAGGTCCGGCTGAAGCTCTCCACCGGCCCGGGCGATGCGGTGCGCCTCGACGCGCGGACGCTGACCGTACCGGCGCGTTCCTCCGCCGTCACGGAGGTCACCCTCGACCCGTCGCAGGTCGAGGCGGGCACCACGTACGGCGACGCCGTGACCGCGACCTGGCAGGGAGGCGGACGGGCCGTCGTACCGGTCTCGGTGCAGGCCGACCCGGAGACGTACACCCTGACCCTGACCGGACCGGCGCCGCGTGAGGGCAGCCAGGCCACCTCGACGGGCGTGGTCCTGCAGAACGAGCGGACCGGATCCTCCCAGCTGGTCGGGCTGACGGGCACCACGCCGAAGAAGGTGACGCTGCCGCGCGGCAGTTACCGGGTTCTCGGGCACACCTGGGAGTACGACAAGGTGGGCACCACCGTCGTCGGCACCACGGCGATCCACTTCGCCCAGCGGGTGACGGTCGATCAGGACACCGCCGTGGTCCTGGAGACCAAGGGCGCCGAGCCGGTGCGGATCGGCGTGGACGACGGTTCGGCCCGGGTGGCCCTCCAGTCGGCGACCGGCATCGTCTCCCGGATCTCCACCGGCACCACCTCCCTGGACAGCGGTCTGGTCGCGCCGAGTTCGGCAGGCCAGTACCGGGTCGAGGCCGTGCCCACCACCGGTGCGGCGCTGGACGGTCTGACCTTCTTCGGCGGACTGAGCTGGCAGCAGCGCGAGGTCGACGCGCACGAACCCGGCTCCTCGGCCGACGCACTGAAGCTGCTGCTGTCGCAGTACAGCGTGTACAGCTGGCTGGGCACCGCCACGGGTGAGGTCGTCGACATCGGCACCGGGGCGGACTTCGACCCGGCGACGACGGACCTCAAGGGCAGGATCGTCCTGTGGACACCGGCGACCAGCAAGACCGCTTTCAACAACGAGGTCTACCAGAAGCTGACCGACGCAGGCGCCGCCGCCGTCATGTACGTCGGCTACGGGCTCTCCGTCTACCGGCCGACCCCGGTGCTCCGGCTGGACCAGGCCAGCGTGCCGCTGCTGCGCGACCGGCTGGCCCAGGGGCCGCTGACACTGACGCTCGACGGGGTCAGCACCGGGGCCGACGCCTACTATCTGCACCACTCGGTCGACGGCGGGGTCCCGGCCGGGGCCGACTGGTTCGATCGCCGCTCCGACCTGGCGCAGGTGCACACGACGGAGCGCACCCACGGCTACCCGACCGACCCCAAGGGCATGTATGCCTGGACCACCTGGCACGGGCTGACGCTCTACCAGCAGGTGACCCGCTACCGTCCGCCGTCGGAGCAGACGCTGTACTTCACCCCGGGCGTGGCGTGGACGACGGCGACCTTCCACTACCAGTACGACGTGAGCGAGCAGGTGTACCCACTGGGCACTCTGGTCGGTGCGCCCACCGTGTACCGCAAGAACGGCGAGTACCGCGACGACTGGATGTCCGCCCCGTTCAACCCGGCACTGGGCAGTACGGCCGGTGCCGCCCAGGTCGTCAGGGAGGGCGACAAGCTCAAGGTGGCGCTCCCGGCGTTCTCCGACGCGGCCGGGCACCGGAGCGAGACGGCACCGGGTGCGGACAGCGGGAGCACCGTCCTCGCGGACGACAGCGGAAAGGTGCTGGCCCGCAACGGCGCACCGGGACGTGCCACGTTCGACCTGCCGCGCAAGGAGGGTTGGTACCGGCTGACCGTCCACGCCACCCGGACGTCGCCCGACCCGGTGACCTGGATGCTCGGGACCGAGGTCACCAGCGAGTGGCGGCTGCGCTCCGGCCACGAGAAGTCGGCCGCACCGGCCCGGCTGCTGGACCTCGACTACCGGCTGCCGCTGAGCGGCGAGAACGCGGCCGACCCCTCGGAACCGCTCGAATACACCGTCGGTCTCTCCGCGCAGGGCAGCAGCAAGGCGGTTCCCATCACCTCGCTGAAGGTCTGGTACGCCACGGACGGCACCGACTGGCAGCCGGCCGCGGCGGCCCGCGGGGCGGACGGCCGCTGGAACGTCAGCGTTCCGGCCGTCGGGACCGCCAAGGTGGACCTGCGGTCCACTGTCACGGACGCCTCGGGTGCGTCCCTGACGGAGACCCTGATCGACGCCTACAACTCCGGCTGCCCGGACATCTGGTGCTGATGGACCAGGCCGGCCGCACCGGAGCCGGATGAACCCGGGGCGGGGCCGCGTGCGCGGCTCCGCCCCCCTGCCAGGACCCCGCGCATTCGTTAGGCTGGCGCCCGTGGCACGAGTGCGGATGAGCGTGGCGGAGCGGCGCGAGGAACTCCTGCGCGCCGCCGTCGAGCAGATCGAGGTGCGGGGGATCACGGCGGTACGGATCGGCGACGTGGCAACCGTGCTCGGTGTGAGCAACGCCTTGGTGCTGTACCACTTCTCGACCAAGGAGAAGCTGGTCGCGGCCGCCTTCGCCCACGCCGCGGAGGCCGACCTCGCACATCTGCGCAAGCTGCTGAGCCGCCGCACCAGCGCGGTACGGCGGCTGCGCGCCGCGCTGCGCTGGTATGCGCCGACGGGCCGGGCCAAGGGCTGGCGCCTGCGGATGGAGGGCTGGGCGGCCTCGCTGCGCGACCCGGCGCTGCGCAATGTGGCCGGCGATCTCGACCAGCAGTGGAAGGCGGAGCTCGCCGAAGTCATCGAAGAGGGCGCCGCCGCCGGGGAGTTCCACTGCGACGACCCGATGTCCGTGGCCTGGCGGCTGACCGCTCTGCTGGACGGCCTGGCGGTGCAGACGACGTCGTACGCAGGTCCGCTGTCCCGGGCCACGATACTGGCCTGGACCGATGAGGCTCTCGCCCGGGAACTCGGCATCGACCGGACACAACTGACGGTCTGACACACAATGCCCCGATCGGCCGGGGCTGCCGGATCGCCGGGCGTGCTGCCGCCCGGAGGGCCGATGCCCGGCCTGCCTCCCCCGCTCCCCCGGCCCCGTCGTTCCGGAGCGGTCTCCCTCGCTCCCCCGGCCCCGTGGTTCCGGGGCTGTCTCCCTCGCTCCCGGCGGCCCCGCGGTTCCGGGCCTGCGTCCGTCCTGGTGGCAGCGCTCAGGTCTGGCGCAGGGGCGCGTACTCCTCGCCCTGGAGTCCGAACGTCCAGGCCACACCGTCCTTCGCGGTCCTCGTGCTGGGCGGCACCCTGAGCCAGTAGGTGCGATGCGTACCGTCCGGCTCCGGGGTCGAGTTGACCACCTCTACCATCACCACGGCCTCGTCGCCGTCCAGGGCTATGCGCCAGAGGATGCCGGTCTCGTCCCGGTGGACGGGCTGGGCACCCGACTCGGCGAGGTAGCGGTCGTAACCGTAGAACTCCAGCATCACGCGACGGAGTTCGGCGTTCTCCTCCTCACGTATCCGTGCGGGTGTCAGGGATTTCAGTTCCGCGAGAAACTCCGGGGGAACGGGCATCCCGCGCCAGGCGTGGAGCGCGAAGCCGTCACGGAAGGCGAGCGCCGGACCGTCCCCGCGGTCGAGCCGTCCCGCTTCGTCCCGATGGAGCTCCTCGGGGCGCTCGCTGATCACCGCGACGCGCTCGTACGGCCACCACCAGCCCGCGTTCCGGGCCACTTCGGCCAGACCGGTCAGCCGGTCGCCCCGCCCGTCGAACGCGGCGAGCCAGGCCGCGTCGTGTTGCCCCAGAACCGCGTCGAGCAGGACCAGCCGGACGTCCGACTCGGCCTCCGGGCGCTCCGCGAGGTCTGCGACGACACCGGCCCTGATGCGTTCGGCGAGCCCCGCCGTGGTCTCCCAGAGCTGCGCCCCGGTGGCGGACCACAGGGCGGACCAGCCCGCCGGGCCCAACTCGTCGTACATCCGGCGCCGTTCCTGTGCCCAGGGCCGGGTCCGCACGTTCTCACGCACCGAGCGCCCCGGGTCATCCAGCCTCCTCACGGTCTCGACCGCGGCCCTGGGCGAGTCGGCCCAGACGATCCGCTCCGGCTCGGCAAGTCCCGCACTGCGGTAGGCGAGCCTCAGCCCGTCCTCGGCCGCGGCTCGGTCCGCGTCGCCCGTCGCCGCTGCCACGCCCCGCCATGAGTCCACGTACTGCATCGGTCTTCCCCGTCCCCTGATTCCGTGTCTGTTCGCTGTCGCGCTGAAGGTGGTGTGCATGGTGTGCACGGGGCGGTGTGCCGTGTTCGGCGCCGCGTCCTTCGAAGCCGCCCGCTTCCGCGCCGTGCGGTGTGCTCTGGTGGTGCCGTTCTCCATGCCCCGAACGCTTCCGGCACCGTCAGTCCGCGACGATGCGGACCGCCCCCGGTGCGTACTCCCGCTGGCGGACCACGCGGTACCAGCCCTTCGGCAGCGGTATCGTCGCGTGCTCCTCGTGCACCACGCGCCCGCCCTCGGGAAGGTGGAGCAGCATCGGCCCGAAGGCCCCCGCCTCGCGCATCAGCCGACCCGGCCCCTGAACCGCATGGGCGTGGCCGGTGACTTCTCCCAGCGCCAGGATCAACCGTCCGCGCCCGTCCCTCGGTTCACCCGGCGCGTCCACGAGGTGTGCGGGCACGGCCGACTCCTCCAACGACACGATCAGTACATCGCCCTGGCGGTACACAGACGTCTCCCCTCCATGGCCGCACCCGGTGTGCCGGCCACGGGAAAAACGCTACGGGGAGGGTCTGACATCGGTACTCGCCGACGGCTGCCGACGGCCCGGTCCACGGTCCGGCCAGGTCCGTTCCGGGTCGTCACGGCCGTCGCGCGTATCTCGGCGGGCGCCGGTGGACGCGTCCGGAGGTCCCCGGTCGCGCCGTTGTCAGTGGGGCTTGATAAACCTTGCGGACATCAGCCGTCCCCAGCACCAGGAGCCCAGGGTCATGTCCATCGTGGACCAACTGCACGAGTTGCTCGGCCTTCCTGCCATCGACTTCCCGCACACGACGGAAGAAGCGCCGGTCCAGGCCGCCGATGCGGTGGCCTGGCGCATCTCGGTCGATCCGTACGACGACGATTCCGACGCCACCTGGGAGGAGGCCTTCCGGATATTCCTGGAGCGAGTCCGTCCGGACGGTGTGCGGGCACTGATCATCGGTCAGTGGGGCGAGTCGTACGAGGAAACCTCGTCCTACCCGATCGATCTGGTCGTGGCCGCGGCCGACCGGCTGACCTCGCTGGAGGCCGTCTTCGTCGGCGACATCGCCCAGGAGCAGGCCGAGATCTCCTGGATCGAGCAGTCCGATGTGACGGCACTGCTGGCCGCGTACCCCGGCCTGCTGGAGCTGGGTGTGCGAGGCGGCACCGGCCTGGAGTTTCCTCCCACGAAACACGAGCGACTGCGTTCCCTGACCATCGAGTCCGGCGGCCTGCCGGTCGGCGCGATCCGCGGCGTTCTGGAGAGCGAACTGCCCGCGCTGGAACGGCTCGATCTCTGGCTCGGCGTCTCCGCGTACGGCGGCGACGCCGATGTGGCGGACCTGGCCCCGTTGCTCTCCGGCTCCCGCTTCCCTCGGCTCCACCATCTCGGTCTGCGCAACAGCGAGCTGCAGAACGAGATCGCGACGGCCGTGGCGAGTGCCCCGGTCGTCGCTCAGCTGCGCGTCCTGGACCTGTCGCACGGGACCCTGGGCGACGAGGGCGCGGCGGCGCTGCTGGACGGTCAGCCGCTCACCCATCTCGAACGGCTGGATCTTCATCACCACTTCATGACCGAGCCGATGGAGCGCCGCATCGCTCAGGCGGTCGGATCCCACGGCGTGCGGGTCGACGTGTCGGAACGGAACGAGCCCTGGGGCGGGCGCGGCGCCGAAGGGCGCTACACCGCGGTCGCGGAGTGAGGTGCGATGACCGACGTCGAACACCCGGACACCTTCTACGGTCTGCCGGTCCTGACCGTGTCGGGACCGGACCGGCAGAGGACCGGTCCGCGGCCGGCCGCCGATGCGGTCGCCTGGCGGCTGGAGAGCGACTGGGACGGGGACACGACGTTCGCCGCGCTCTGGCGGCACTTCCTCGACACGGTCGACACGTCGCAGGTCCGGGCGCTGCTGATCGGCCCCTGGTGGGCGAGCGAATACGAATCGATCGCGCCCGTCGTCGGGTTGCTGGCCGGTGACGCGGACCGTTTCCCGTCCCTGCGGGCGCTCTTCCTCGCCGATGTCGTCGGCGAGGAGTGCGAGTTGTCGTGGCTCGTCATGTCCGACATCACCCCGGTCCTTGAGGCGTTCGGGCAGCTCCAGGAGCTGACGGTACGCGGGTGCGGGGAGGAGAACGACGGCAGCTCGCTCGCTCTGCGGCCCGTCCGGCACACATCGCTCAGGTCGCTGCGGTTCGAGTCGGGCGGGCTGCCGTCCGGAATCGTGCGGGCGATCGGGGCGTCGGAGCTGCCCGCGCTGGAACGTCTCGAGCTCTGGCTCGGGGTCGGCGAGTACGGCGGGGACACGACGGTCGAGGATCTGGCACCGCTGCTGTCCGGTGCGGCCTTCCCGGCCCTGCGTCATCTGGGGCTGCAGAACAGCGAGATCCAGGACGAGATCGCGGCGGCGGTCGCCTCGGCGCCGGTGGTGGCCCAGCTGGAATCGCTCTCCCTCGCCATGGGCACCCTCGGCGACGAGGGCGCCCAGTCCCTCCTCTCGGGCCAGCCGCTCACCCACCTGACCTCGCTCGATCTGCACCACCACTACATCAGTGACGTATGGATGGACCGTCTCGGGAGCCTGCTCGGCCGCGACCGGGTGAACAGCGCTCTCGACGAGGCCGCCTACGCGGACCCGGAAGAGGACGGCACACGTTATGTCGCCGTCTCCGAGTAGCCCGGCCGGCCAGGTGCCGCGCTTCGCCGTCGTGGGAGTGCCCGGCAACCGCCGGGTCACGTTCTTCCAGGACGCCGTGCGTGCCGCCGGGCTGCCGGCCCCGCGGCTCGTGCCCTGGCAGGACGTCCTGCGCGGCGACGCCGCCTTCCTGCCCGGCGAGACCGTGCGGATCGACTCGCCCGGTGAGGACGCGGAGGTGGAGCGGCTGCTGAGAGAGGTCGACGATCCGGCACGGGTCGAGGGAACGGCCCTGTGGTACGCCCGGTTCACCTCGGCCGTACGGGTGGCGGCGCGGGCGGCGGCCGCCTCCGGGGCTGTGCTGCTCGACGACCCCGGCGATGTCGCGGTGCTGTTCGACAAACGGCTCTGCCATGCCGTGCTGGACGGTGCCGATGTGCCTGTGCCGGCCTCGTCCACCTCGGGTGCCGCGGCGCCCGAGGTGCGGGACTGGGCGGACGTACGCGCGCGCATGATGGCCCATCGCATGCCGCGGGCCTTCGTGAAGCTCGCGCACGGCTCGTCCGCCTCGGGGGTCCTGGCCGTGGAGACGGCCGGGCCCGGACGCGTCAGGGCGACCACATCGGTGGAGCGCGACCCGTCCGGCCGGCTCTTCAACTCGCTGCGCGTGCGCCACTGCACGTCGGAGCGGGAAGTCGGGGCGCTCGTCGACGCGCTCGCACCGGACGGCCTGCACATCGAACGCTGGCTGCCCAAGGCCGCCCTGGGCGGCCGGGTGGCGGATCTCCGGGTCGTGGTGGTGGCCGGACGGGCCACCCATGCCGTGGTCCGCACCAGCCGCTCCCCGATGACCAACCTTCACCTCGGCGGTGAGCGCGGGAGTCTCGACGAGGCCCGTGCGGCCGTCAGGGCAGCGGGCGGCAGCTGGGCGGAGGTTCTCGGCCTGTGCGAACGGGCCGCGGCCTGCTTCCCGGACACGCTGTGCGTGGGAGTCGACCTGCTGCCCGCCACCGGCTGGCGCCGCTTCGCCGTCGGCGAGGTCAACGCCTTCGGAGACCTCCTGCCACGGCTCACCGGCCTTCCCGGCAGCGGCGCCGAGGGCCTGGACACCTACGCGGCGCAGGTAGCCGCCGTACTGAACCGAGCAAGGAACGACCATGAAACCGCCACTCCCTGACCCCGGGCCCACCGTCGCGGACGCCCGGAATCCCGACATGAACGAGATCGTGGGCAGCCACGACCTGCTGCTCATCACGCTCGACACACTGCGCCACGACGTGGCGGCGGAGCTCGCCGCCGCCGGACGCCTTCCGCATCTGGTGCGCCATCTCCCGGGTGGTGTCTGGGAGAAACGGCATGCGCCGGGCAGCTTCACCTACGCCTCGCACCAGGCGATCTTCGCGGGATTCCTGCCCACCCCGGCCGGACCCGGACCTCATCCCCGGCTGTTCGCCGCACGTTTCGCGGGCAGTGAGTCCACCGCTCCCAGGACCTTCGTCTTCGACACTCCCGATCTCCCGTCCGGCCTCGCCCGCGCGGGCTATCGCACGGTGTGCATCGGTGGCGTCGGCTTCTTCAACCAACAGGGACCGCTCGGTTCGGTGCTGCCCGGCCTGTTCCAGGAGAGCCACTGGGAACCGGAGTTCGGCGTCGCGTCGCCCACCTCCTTCGAGGCACAGGTGGCCCGCGCCGAGCAGGTCGTCGCCCAGCTCCCCGCCGAGCAGAAGCTGTTCCTCTTCGTCAATGTGGCCGCCCTGCACCAGCCCAACTGGTTCCACCAGCCGGGGGCCACCCGCGAGGCCGGCGATTCCCGCGCCACCCACGCCGCCGCTCTGGAATACGTCGACGCACACATCGGCCGGCTCTTCGCCGCGGCGAGCAGCCGCCGCCGCTGTTTCACCATCGTCTGCTCCGATCACGGAACGGCGTACGGGGACGACGGCTACACCGGCCACCGGATCGGCCACGAGTCCGTCTGGACCGTTCCGTACGCGCACTTCTTCCTGGAACCGGGGACCACCGCAGCATGAGCCGCACCATGACCGACGCGCGGGACGTCCGCCCGTACCAGAGCTACGTCTACGCCTATCCGCACAAGACCGCGTACCGCCCGCTCGCCGACCGGCCGGCGTTGCGCGAGCTGTGGGCGGCCGAGCCCAAGGAAGCGCTGTCGCTCTATCTGCACATACCGTTCTGCGAGGTGCGGTGCGGATTCTGCAATCTCTTCACCCGGGTCGGTGCTCCCGGTGAGCTGACGACCCGGTACCTCGACGCACTCGACCGGCAGGCCACCGCCGTCCGCGACGCGCTGGGCGACGCCGAACCGGTCCGTTTCGCCGCGGCGGCGTTCGGCGGGGGCACGCCCACCTACCTGACCGCACCGGAGCTGGAGCGGCTGTGCGACATCGCGGAGAAGCGGATGGGCGCCGATCTGGGGTCCGTCCCGCTGTCGGTCGAGACGTCCCCGTCGACCGCGACCGCCGACCGGCTGGCCGTCCTCGCCGACCGCGGCACGACCAGGATCAGCATCGGGGTGCAGAGCTTCGTCGAGGCCGAGGCACGTGCCGCGGTGCGTCCGCAGCGCCGCACGGATGTGGAGGCGGCACTGGACCGGATCCGCGAGGCACGCATCCCGGTCCTGAACATCGATCTGATCTACGGCATCGACGGGCAGACCGAACGGAGCTGGCTCACCTCGCTGGACGCGGCGCTGGAATGGCTGCCCGAGGAGCTGTACCTCTACCCCTTGTACGTTCGTCCGCTGACCGGTCTGGGCAGGCTCGACCCCGCGGGTGAGGCAGCGGCGGACGCCGCCTGGGACGAGCAGCGGCTGCGCCTGTACCGCGCGGGACGTGACCATCTCCTGGCCCGCGGCTACGAGCAGGTGTCCATGCGGATGTTCCGCCGGGCCGACGCACCACGGACGGACGGCCCCGACGACTACGCCTGCCAGACCGACGGGATGATCGGGCTGGGGTGCGGTGCCCGTTCCTACACCTCGAAGCTGCACTACTCCTTCGACTACGCGGTGGAGATGCGTCAGGTGCGGGCGATCATCGACTCCTACACCGCGACCGAGGACTTCTCCCACGCCGAGGTCGGCCGGTACGTCGACGGCGACGAGGCCCGCCGCCGCCACCTCCTGCAGTCGGTGCTCCAGGCCGAGGGGCTGCAACGGGACGAGTACCGGGAGCGGTTCGGCACCAGCCCGGGCGACGACTTCCCCGTCGAACTGGCCCGGTTCGAGGCCCGCGGCTGGCTCGACTCCGCGGCCGGGGCCGCAGGCCTGCTGCGCCTCTCCCCGGAGGGTCTGGCCCACTCCGACGCCCTGGGTCCCGAACTCTTCTCCCCCGCTGTACGGGCTGCCATGGCCGCGTACGAACGCAAGTGAGCGCGCCCATGGACCTGACCATCCTCTACCGCGGTCCGCTCGCGTCCTGCGACTACGACTGCCCGTACTGCCCGTTCGCGAAGCGGCGCGACAGCCGGGAGCAGCTGCGCGCCGACCGCGCCGCGCTGGAGCGGTTCACGGCGTGGGCCGCGGACCGGCCGGTCGACCGGCTGTCGGTGCTGTTCACTCCGTGGGGCGAGGGCCTGGTCCGGTCCTGGTACCGACGCGCCCTGGTGGAGCTGGCGCAGCTGCCGCACATCGCCCGGGTCGCGATCCAGACCAACCTCAGCAGCCGTACGGGGTGGCTGGCCGAGGCAGGTGACGCGGGCCGCGAGAAGATCGCGCTCTGGTGCACGTACCACCCGGGGCAGACACCGTACGAGCGGTTCCTGGCCAAGTGCCGGGAGCTGTCGGCACTGGGCATCCGCCACAGCGTCGGGGTCGTCGGTCTCGACGAGCATCTCGACGAGGCGCGGCGGCTGCGTGCCGCCCTGCCGGACGAGGTCTATCTCTGGGTGAACGCCGCGGAGGGCCACACCTACACGGACGAGGAGGCGGATCGCTGGACGGCCCTCGACCCGCTCTTCCCGTACAGCCGTCACCCGCACCGGTCGGCCGGACTGCCCTGCCGGACGGGCGAGTCGGTCGTCTCGGTGGACGGTGAGGGCACGGTGCGGCGCTGTCATTTCGTCCCGGCACCGCTGGGCAACCTCTACGACGGGAGCTTCCGGCGTGCGCTCGCCCCGCGTGCCTGTCCGCTGGCCGTCTGCGACTGCCACATCGGCTATGTGCATCTGGAGACGCTGCCGTTGTACGACGTCTTCGCAGGCGGTGTCCTGGAACGCATACCGGCGCAGCCGTTGCCGTCGCTCGCCGGGCGGGTCCGGGCCTTCGGCCCGTCCGGCGAGTAAGTTCACCCGGAGGCGGCCTCAGAGCGGCAGGAGGTCCGGACGCTTGGCCTCGACGTGGTCGCCGGAGGATTCGCCGCGCAGCCGTCGGCCGATCCACGGGACCAGGTGCTCACGCGCCCAGTGGATGTCGTCGCGCCGTACTTCGAGCGTGCCGCGCTGTTCCTGCGGGGGCCATTCCTGGTCCGGGTCCGCCGGTACGTCGATGCCGAGGACCTGGGCGGCGCGCAGCGCGACCCGGGTGTGTCCCTCGGGCGACAGGTGGAGCCGGTCGTCGTCCCAGGCTCGCCGGTCCTGGACGGAGCGCAGGGACCACAGGTCGAGGACCGGGCAGTCGTAGCGGTCGGCGATGGACCGCACATGGGCGGTGTAGGTGGCGATCTTGCCGCGCAGATGGCGCAGCACCGGAACACCCCGGGTGTCGAAGCCGGTGGTGACCATCACGGTGCCGACCGATGCGGTCAGCTCGGCGACCGCTCGCTCGAAGCGCTCGGCCACGTCGTCGGGGTCGGTACCCGGTCTGAGGATGTCGTTGCCGCCCGCGCAGAAGCTCACCAGGTCCGGTCCGAGCTCCTTGGCGCGGGGCACCTGTTCCTCGACGATCTGATCGAGGAGGCGTCCGCGTACGGCGAGATTGGCGTACCTGAAATGTCCGTCCGTAGAGCCCTCGGTGTTCGTCCCCTCGTCGGGGTCCGGGAGCTGGTCCGCGAGAAGTACCGCGAAACGGTCCGCCCAGCCCACGAAGGTTCCATCCGGGCCGGGGTCACCGACTCCCTCGGTGAAGCTGTCGCCGATCGCCGCGTACGACCCGATGACGCCTTGTCGGTTGATGACGCCACGTTGATTTTTTCTCGAATCGTCTGCCACGAGCGCTTATCCTGCACCGCCGAATGTGACCTACGCGACCGTAATAAAGGGTTGACGGGTGGTGAGATAGGCCACCCGGTCAGGTTTTGGTAAAAGGGGAATAAGCAGAAGGGACAGTGCGCCGCCGCGCACTGCCCCTTCTGTGTTGCCTGGGTCACGCCCTTTTGCTCAGGTCGCGCTCCGTGGCCCGCTCACCCGGTCGTTCGGCTCAGACGTAGATGCCGTGCGAAGCCAGGTAGGTGATCGGGTTGATGTCCGAGCCGTACCCCGGGCCCGTGCGGACCTCGAAGTGCAGGTGCGGTCCGGTGACGTTGCCGGTGGCACCGGAGAGACCGATCTGCTGACCGTTGCCCACGGCCTGTCCCGCCGAGACGGAGAGGGAGGACAGGTGGCCGTACTGCGAGTAGCGGCCGTCGGCGTGCTTGATGACGACCTGGTTGCCGTAGGCGCCGCCCCAGCCGGCGGTGACGACCGTGCCGGAGGTGATGGCCTTCACGCTGGTGCCGGTGGAGACGGGGAAGTCGATTCCGGTGTGGCTGCCGCTGGACCAGTTGGAGCCGGAGGCGCGGTAAGCGGTGGTGTGGTTGCCGGGGACCGGGTGGCTGTAACCGGAGCTGGTGCTCTGGGCGGCCGAGGCGGAGGACTTGGACTCCGTGGCCGTCGAGGTCTTGGCCGTCGAGGTCTTGGACGGAGTGGACTTCTTCGCGGCGGACGAGGAGGCCGCGGACGAACCGGCCGAGGAGGACTGGGCCGTGGCCTTGCCGGCGAGCGTCAGCTTCATGCCCGGGAAGATCAGGCTGGGGTCGTCGCCGACGACCGTGCGGTTGTCCTGGTACAGCTCCTGCCAGCCGCCCTCGACGTTGTGGTCGGAGGCGATCTTCGCCAGGTAGTCGCCGGAGACGACGGAGTACGTCGTGGTGGCGGCGGTCTTCTGTGCGACTGGCTTGACGGTTGCGGCCTGCGTGGCGACCGACTGGGCGGCGGCCGGGGCGGCCTGCGGCGCGGCGTGGGCGCCGGTGGCACCGAGCAGCGGCAGCGCGATGACGGCGCCGCCCGTGCTCACCGCGGCAACGCCACGGGCAACGGTGCCGACCTTGGTACGACGGTGCTTACCCGAGATGGGCATGATGAGCTTCCTCTCCGGCGCCTGCGAGGTGAGCTGTCGGGTTCGGGCTGGAGATGCCCGGTCGCGACGAGCGCGACTTCACCCCTAGCCGACCGGAATTCTCCGGTTCGGCGGCTTACCTGGTTCCCCCGCTCCTGCCACACGATGAGTGGATGCGAATTCCGGGCGGCGGCAGGATTAGGCGGTCCGACCGGATTGACCGTGACCGTAGGCGAGCCGGGACGAAGAGAACAAGCTGTCGGTTCCTCAGCGGAATCCGTTCCGGAGAAATCGACAGGGAATGCCGGTCACACTCCGTGGATTAAAGATCTTGAATTTCCGTGCGGCGCGGGGAATACCCATCCGTCCGGCACATACACACGGTCACGGATATGATCCCGCTCACCAGGGACCGGATCCCCTAGCACAACTCAGGCGCATGGCCATCAAATCCCTCTATTTCGGACATGACGCGCTTGTCATATCTGGCTAAGCCTCAGCACGCCCGCGTCGAGATCTCCCCGGAGCCCGGTGTGCAGCCCCTGGTGCAGCAGCACCGCACCGTGGTGCACCGCGCCGGTCTCACGGCAGAGGTACGTCGCTGCGGGATCGAGTCCGCGCAGTCTCAGGGCCGGCGGCAGCTCCCCGTACCGCTGCGCCTCCAGCCACATCAGGACCACGACCTCGTCACCGTGGACGTACTGGACCGCACTGAGCCCACCACGTGGGGCGCGCAGCCGGTACAGGGCGCCGTGCTGGACCACCGGCCGGATCTCCTTGTACAGGTCCACCCAGGTCCGCGCCTCGGCCAACTCCCCCTCGCTCCACTCGGCAAGGTTCCCGCCGATCCCGAGCACACCGGCCATCGCGCTCACGAACCGGAATCGCAGCGTGCTGGCCCTGCCGTTGAGCTGGGTATGCGGACTGTCGGTGACCCAGGCCGCCATCACCCGGGCCGGATGGATCTGGCTGAAGCCCTCCTGGATGGTCAGCCGGTCCAACGGGTCGGTGTTGTCGGAGGTCCACACCTGGTCCGTACGGGACAGCATCCCCAGGTCGATCCGCCCGCCACCGCCCGAGCAGGACTCGAAGGCGACCGAGGGGTGCGCGGCGCGGAGCCGGTCGATCAGTGCGTACAGGGCGTCCACGTGCTCGATCCAGAGCTTCTGCTGATACTCCTCGCCCGGCCAGCCGGCGTCGGTGAAACTGCGGTTGAAGTCCCATTTCACGTAGTCGATGCTCGCGCTGGAGAGCAGTGCGTCCAGTTGCTCCCAGAGATGCGCCCGCACATCGGTGCGGGCCAGGTTGAGCACCAGCTGATGACGGAACTCGGTCCGTACCCGCCCGGGAAAATGCTGCACCCAGTCGGGATGTGCGCGATAAAGATCACTGTCCGCATTGACCATTTCCGGTTCGACCCAGATACCGAACTGCATGCCGAGTCCGTGCACTTCGTCGGCGAGCGGCTTCAGTCCGCCGGGAAAGCGGTCCGGATTCGGGGACCAGTCGCCGAGCCCGGCGCGGTCACTGGTGCGTTGCCCGAACCACGCGTCGTCCACCACGAACAGTTCGACACCCATCGCGGCGGCGCGCTCGGCGAGGGCCCGCTGCTGTTCCTCGGAGATGTCGAAGCCGGTCGCCTCCCAGGAGTTGTAGAGCACCGGCCGCAGACTCCCCGCGTCCGGGATCACATGGGCCAGCTGCCAGGCGTGCCAGGCCCGGCTCGCCCCGCCGAATCCCTGCGCGCTCCAGAGACCGGCGAACACGGGTGTGGTGTAGGACTCGCCGGGCGCGAGGAGCAGAAGTCCCGATGCGTCGTGGCCGGCCCCGCCGGTGATCTGGACGAGTCCGTCGGGGAGCTGCTGGACGGAGATCCGCCACGATCCGGACCAGCCGAGCGCACAGCCGTAGACCTCGCCGCTCTCCTCGGTCGCCACGCCGCCGGCATCGAGTGCGACCCACGGCAGGTGCTGGTGTCCGGTGTGGCCGCGCCGGCTGGAGATGACGCTCTCGCCGTACGTGAGCTCCGCCCGTACCAGCTGCGACTCCGCCGCCCAGCGCCCGTGCAGCCGGCTCAGCCGCCAGCCGTCGCGGGCGGGCAGCGACCAGGTGGCCGCGTCGGCGCGGAGCAGTTCCAGCGCCGGACCGCCTGGCCCGGCATGGGCGACGGTGGCCCAGCGCTCGATCACATCGGAGTCGTCCCGCATCCGGTAGTGCAGGGTGAGGGCGAGCCGGTGCACCGGGTCGGTGAAGCCGAGACGGAGTTCCGCACCGTCCACCGTGGCGTCGGCGAAGGCCCACTCGGTCCCGCGGACCTGTGGAGTACGCACCGACAGGGCCGGGCGGACGAACCGGGGGCCGCCCTCCACGGGGTACTCCTCGCGGCCGTCGAGCCGGGACTCGAAGCCCCGGGCAGGCGGCTCGGGCGCCGCGGCCAGGGCCTCGGCCGCGGCGAGGGTGATCCGCGGCCCCCAGTGCAGATGGACCAGCTCGTCCCGGTCGGTGAGCCGCAGTGCGTAGCTGCTGCTCGCCCCGGTGAGCAGCCAGGTCCGGCCTCCGTCACCCGACTCGACCATCCCGCCCCCGTCATCCGACAGCTCCGTACATCATCGGCCGTCACCACCGGGGCGGGCAATGGGCGCATCGGGAATTCACCGGGTGGATCCGGCGCGGGAGCAACGGGGTTCGCCAAGTATCGACAAGCAAAGACCGAGATGATTGCCTGGGGAATCAATGTCGTATCGTCGCGGAAATGCCCTTGTCGGCGACGTGCGCCGGCACCAGACACTTCAGGAGTTCAGTGTGACGCAGCAGTTGCCGCAGATCCCGTCGACGGAACCCGAACTGGTGGGTGTCCGGAACTTCCGCGACGTGGGCGGCCTGCCCACCACCGACGGCCGTCGGGTGCGGTACGGGCGGCTCTTCCGCAGCGGCCACCTGGCGCACGCCACCGCCGAGGACGCGGCCTTCCTCGGCGGTCTCGGTCTGCACACGGTCTTCGACTTCCGCAATGCGGCCGACCACGGGCTCGACGGTCAGGATGTGGAGCTGCCGGGCGTACGGAACGTGAACATCCCGCTCAGCGACCCCGCCGACGGGGCCGAGTTCTGGCGGATGGTCCGCGACGGCGACCTGGACCAGCTGCGCTCGATCCTGGCCGACGGCAAGGGATCGGACCGGATGATCGCCTCGTACCGTGCGATCATCCGGGACCGCACCGCCGAGCACAGCCGGGTGCTGCACGCCCTGGCCGAGGACAGCGTTCCGGCACTGATGCACTGCGCGGCGGGCAAGGACCGGGCCGGACTGTCGATCGCGGTGTCGCTGCTCGCGGTCGGTGTCGAGCGCGAGGCCATCGAGGCCGACTACCTGAAGTCGAACGACGCCCACCGCCGCTACCGGGTGCACCGCAGCGACCCGTCGCCCGACGGCATGTCGCCCGAGGTGATGGAGCTGCTCAATCCGCTCTTCGGTGCCCACATCGACTACCTGACCGCGGCCTTCGCCACCATCGAGGAGACCTGGGGCTCCACCGACCGGTACTTCTCCGAAGGTCTGGGGCTCGCCCCGGAAACCCGTGAGCGGCTGCGCGAGCGGCTTCTCGACGAGGCGTAGCGGACCCTCCTCGACCGAGGTGGTCAGCCCTTGCCGGCCACCTCGAAGAGCAGGTAGAGGAAGGCCGCGAAGACGTGTCCGGCGACGAGGTAGGCGATCAGTCGGATCACCACGCCGCGCGGGAACTTCCGCTCCTGGGCTTCGTACTTCTTGGTGGACCCGAGTGGGTCGAAGTTCTCTGAATCGGACATGACGGTCCTCTCTGGCGGCCGGACGGACCGGCCTCAGCGGCGGTGTACGCCGTTGCCGAGGCACAGCTCGGCAGCGGGGCTCTGCAACAGGGTGTGGACGAACAGCAGCTCGGCGCCGTCGCGGTCGACGGCCGCGATCCGGTGCGGGGTGAGCGAGTCGAAGTGCGCGCTGTCTCCGGGGCCGAGATCGTGCACGGTGTCCCCGAGCGTGACCCGCAGGTGCCCGCCGAGCACGTGCAGCCACTCCTCGCCGGGATGGACGCGGACGAGCTCGCCCTGGGCGCCGTACGGGACCCGGACGCGGAGCGCCTGCATGGCCCGGCCCGAACCGCCGGCCTGCTGATACATCCAGCCGTCGGCCTCGGCTCCTTCGAACCTCCCGCCGCGGATGATCGCCCCGCGTTCCGGGGGCGTCTCGCCGAGCAGTTCGGAGACCGTCGTACCGTAGATCCTGGCAAGTCCGAGGAGCATCGGCAGCGACGGCTGCCGACGGCCCGTTTCGAGCCGGGAGAGGTGGGCGGGCGAGAGCCCGGCCCGCTGGGCGGCGGCCTCCAGGGTGAGACTGCGACTGCGGCGCAGATCGCGCAGGCGGGGCGCGACTTCCGGCAGCTCGTCGGGCGCCCCTCCGTCGGGAGTGTTCATACACCCATTGAGCCAGGACCTTTCCCCAGAGGCAAATTTCTTACCTCCGGGGCAAACTCCCTCGTGATCGGGCCCGTCCCTGCTCAGCGGTTGGCGAGGGCCTGCTTCACCAGGGTCCTTCCGAAGTCCCACATCAGTCCGCTGCCACCGTGCGCGTCGTCCATCACCGCGGTGAACGCCTCGACGAACCGGTCGACGTCCGCTTCGTCGATCACCAGCGGCGGAATCAGCTTGATCACTTCCAGGTGGTCGCCCGAGACCTGAGTGAGGATGCGGTGCTTCTGGAGCAGGGGCACCACCACCATCTGCGCGAAGAGTCCCTTGCGGGCCGCCTGCAGCATGGCCCAGCGGCTGCGCAGCTTGAGTGACGAGGGCCGGCCGAACTCGATGCCGATCATCAGCCCGCGCCCCCGCACCTCGTGCAGCAGCTCGTAGCGGCCGACGAGCGCGTTCAGCCGCCCGCGCAGCAGATCGCCGGTGCGGCGGGCGGCCGCGACGGTCTCCTCGTCCTCCATCACCGAGAGGACGGCGAGTCCGGCCGCCATCGCCTGGGCGTTGGAGCCGAAGCTCGCGGAGTGGACCAGGACCCGGTCCATCGACGAATAGACGCGCCTGAAGATCCAGTCCTTGCCGAGGGTCGCGCCGATCGGCACATAGCCGCCGGAGAGGGCCTTGGCGACACAGACCAGATCGGGTTCGACCCCCTCCTCGTGCTGGTACGCGTAGAAGTCGCCGGTCCTGCCGAGGCCGGTCTGCACCTCGTCGGCGATGAGCAGCGCCTTGTGCCGGTGCAGCAGTTCCTGCGCGTCCCGCAGGAAGCCGGGCGGCGCCGCGTGGACGCCCTTGCCCTGGATGGGCTCGACCACCAGAGCGGCCACGTCGCCGCGCTTCAGTTCGCGACGCAGGGCGTCGAGATCACCGAGTTCGATGGCGGTGTCCGGCAGCAGCGGTGCGAAGCCGTCCCGGAAGCCGCTCTCCCCGTTGACCGAGAGCGAACCGGTCGTGAGCCCGTGGAAGGCGTGGGCGCAGTAGAGGATCCTGGGCCTTCCGGTGGCGTACCGGGCGAACTTCAGGGCGGTCTCGACGGCCTCGGTTCCGCTGTTGCCGAAGAAGACCCGGTCCAGGTGCGGGCTGTGCACGAGCAGCTTCTCGGCCAGCAGTCCGGGCAGTGGCTGGCAGTCGAAGCGGGTGAGATCGGCGAGCGACGCGTCCAGGACGTCGTGCAGGGCCTTGCGGACGACCGGGTGGTGCCGGCCGAGACCCATCACCCCGAATCCGGCCAGCATGTCGAGGTAGTCGTTGCCGTCCGCGTCCCAGAAGTGTGCGCCCTCGGCCCGTTCGTAGACCCGGTCGAAACCGATGGTGTGCAGCATGCGGGGCAGTTGGTGGTTGAGGTGTTTCGTGTGCAGCTCGTAGCGTTCGGCGCCGCGCTCCGCGAGAAGCTGCGCCAGATCGAAGCCCTTGGGCCCGTCGTCCTTCATGCCCCGTTCTCCTCCGTCCTTCTCGCTGCTTCCCGGGCCTCCAGTGCGGCGCCGATGGCTCCGGCGATCTCCACTGGGGTCAGCCCGATGTCGGCCAGCACCTCGGCGCGTTTGCCGTGGGCGAGGAACTGCTCGGGAATGCCGAACGTCCGCAGCGGCACATCGACCCCGGCGTCCCTCAGCGCCTGCCCGACCGCCCAACCGACTCCTCCTGCACGGCTGTTGTCCTCGACGACCGCGACGAGGCGGTGCTGCGCGGCCAGTGGGGCCAGCTGTTCGTCGACCGGCTTCACCCAGCGCGGGTCGACGACGGTGCAGCGGACACCCATGCCCGCCAGCAGGTCGGCCGCGTCCAGGCAGACCGGGGCGAGCACGCCGACGGCCACGATCAGCACATCGGAGTCGTCCGCACGGTGCAGGACGTCCATTCCGCCGATCCGGTCGATGGCGGGGATCGACTCCCCCACCGACTCCTTGGGGAACCGGATGACGGTGGGTGCGTCGTCGACGTCCACCGCCTCCCGGAGCCCGGCGCGCAGTTCGTCGGCGTCGCGCGGGGCGGCGATCCGCAGCCCGGGGACGGTCTGGAGCACCGACATGTCCCACATGCCGTTGTGCGAGGGCCCGTCGGGCCCGGTGACCCCGGCCCGGTCGAGCACGAAGGTCACCCCGCACCTGTGCAGCGCGACGTCCATCAGCACCTGGTCGAAGGCCCGGTTGAGGAAGGTGGCGTAGAGGGCCACGACCGGATGCAGGCCACCGGTGGCGAGTCCCGCCGCACAGACCGCGGCGTGCTGCTCGGCGATCCCCACGTCCCAGACCCGGTCGGGGAACGCCTCGGCGAACTTCGTCAGTCCGACGGGGTGCAGCATCGCCGCGGTGATCGCGACGACGTCCGGCCGCTCCGCACCGATCGCGGCGATCTCGTCCCCGAACACCGAGGTCCAGGAGGGGCGGTACACCGGATCGAGCGGCGCGCAGGTCAGCGGGTCCATCGCGCCCACGGTGTGGAAACGGTCGGCGTCGTCGCTGAGCGCGGGCGGATAGCCGCGGCCCTTCTCGGTGAGGCAGTGCACCAGCACCGGTCCGCGGAAGCGCTTGGCCCGCTCCAGTGCGGATTCGACGGCTGCGATGTGGTGGCCGTCGATCGGGCCCAGGTACTTGAGTCCGAGGTCCTCGAACATGCCCTGCGGGGCGACGGCGTCCTTGAACCCCTTCTTGGCGCCGTGCAGCGAGTCGTACAGCGGCTGTCCGACGACAGGGGTCTGCTGGAGCACCTTCTTGCCCCAGGAGAGGAAGCGTTCGTATCCGTCGGTGGTGCGCAGGGTGGCGAGGTGGTCGGCGAGGCCGCCGATCGTGGGGCCGTAGGAGCGCTCGTTGTCGTTCACCACGATGATCAGCGGCCGGTCCCGCGCGGCCGCGATGTTGTTCAGCGCCTCCCAGGCCATCCCGCCGGTGAGGGCCCCGTCGCCGATGACGGCCACGACATGGTCGCTGCGCCCCAGCACCTGGTTGGCCTTGGCGAGCCCGTCGGCCCAGCCCAGGACGGTCGAGGCATGCGAGTTCTCGATGACGTCGTGCTCGGACTCCTCGCGGGAGGGGTACCCGGAAAGCCCGCCCTTGCCCCGCAGCTTGGAGAAGTCCTGCCGTCCGGTGAGGAGTTTGTGCACATAGCTCTGGTGGCCGGTGTCCCACAGGATGCGGTCCACGGGCGAGTCGAAGGCCCTGTGCAGGGCGATGGAGAGCTCCACCACCCCCAGGTTGGGGCCGAGATGCCCCCCGGTCCTCGCCACCGCCCGAATGAGGAACTGCCGGATGTCATCGGCGAGTTCGACCAGTTCTGCTTCACTCAGCGCCTTGAGATCGTGCGGCCCCCGGATGCTCTCCAGAATCGTCACGCTCGGGCCCCCTCTCTGGTTCCTTCTCAGCTCACGGCGACGGCGGGAACCGCCGGTGGTGTTCCCCACACCGTCCATGCCCTCGGTGAGCTTCCTGCTTCCTTGCTTCCTCGATCAGCGTCGCGGCGGGCCTCGGCCCGGGCACCGCCGTGCCGACGCCGCCCTTCACGGAGATCCGTCCCTTGCCGTTGCCGGACGCGACACCGGATCCGCCCCACGGGCCTCACCGGGACCGTGGGCGGCCCGGCCGCTCGTGCCGGGCCCGCGCCCCGCCGGCCGCCACCGGCCCCGGCCCGGATGCGCCGCGCGTGGCGGCGCATCACGGGCGGCCGGGCCGGTGGCTCGCCGGAGATCCGGTGCGACCGGGTCTCCGGCGGACTGGGCCTCACCCGTTCCCGGAGACGGTCTCCCGCATGGCGCGCAGGGACTCCTTCAGCGATCCCATGGTGGCGAGGACGGCGGTGGGCTCATAGCCGCAGTGCGCCATGCAGTTGGCGCAGCGCGGATCCTTGCCCCGGCCGTACTTGTCCCAGTCGGTCTCCTCGATGAGTTCGCGGTACGTCGGCACGTACCCGTCGGCCATCAGGTAGCAGGGCCGCTGCCAGCCGAAGAGCGAGTAGTTCGGGATGGCCCACGCCGTGCAGGGGAAGTCCGCCCGGCCCTCCAGGAAGTCCAGGAAGAGCGGGGAGTGGTTCAGCCGCCAGCGGGACCTGTTGCCGCCCGCGAACGACTTCCTGAACAGATCGCGGGTCTGCTCGACACCGAGGAAGTGCTCCTGGTCGGGGGCCTTCTCGTACGCGTAGGCGGGCGAGATCATCATCTCGTCGACCTTCAGCTCGTCATTGAGGTAGTTGAGGACCTCGATGACGGTCTGCGGGGTGTCCGTGTTGAAGAAGGTGGAGTTGGTGGTGACCCGGAAGCCGCGTCGCTTGGCCTCCTTGATCGCCGCCACCGCCTCGTCGAACACGCCCTCCTTGGCGACCGACTCGTCGTGCCGTTCACGCAGCCCGTCGATGTGCACGGCGAAGGCGAAGAACGGCGACGGCTTGAATTTATCGATCTTCTTCCGCAACAGCATGGCATTGGTGCACAGGAAGACATACTTCCTGCGCGCCACCAGCTGGCGGACGATTTCATCGATCTGCGGATGCATCAGCGGCTCACCGCCCGCGATGGAGACCATCGGGGCGCCCGATTCGAGGACGGCACCCACCGCCTGGGCAACCGGCATGCGCTGCTTGAGCACGCCCGCCGGATGCTGGATCTTCCCGCAGCCCTCGCACGCGAGATTGCAGGCGTACAAAGGCTCCAGTTCCACAATGAGCGGGAATTTCTCCCGCTTGCGGAGCTTCTGTTCAATGAGGTACGTCGCAACCTTGATGGACTGACGGAGCGGCATGGCCATCTGGCTCACCTCCTGGGGAGCAACAAAGATCGGTGCCATTCATAGAAAGCCGGCAGGACGGCACGGAGAACACGGAAAGCCGATATTCCACCGCTTATCGTGCCGATGCGGACGAGCTCATGCTCCGGAGCGTCCACGACCACCCGTACGGCCGCAACCGGCCGTGGGCCGGACCGCAGGGCGGTGCGCAGAGTGGCGGCGGACTCCATGTCCACCGCGATCGCTCCGGTGGCCCGCAGCTCGGCCCGCTCATGTCCGCGTACGACATGGGCGGAGCCGGTCAGCGGACCGGTGTGGACAGTGCGGCCGGGCACCGCCCTGGCGAGGGCCTCGGCCAGCAGGCCGGTGCCCGCGCAGACGGTCGAACTTCCCGGTTCCCGGGTCTCGACGGCCACCACGAGGTCCCCCGGGTGCATACCAAGGGACAGTCCGGCGCAGAATCCGGCGGCGAGGACCGCCGTTCGGGGGTCCCCCTCCGCGCCGAGCGCCCTGGACACGGCCGCCTCGGCGGCCTTGGGGCCCATGCCGGTACGCAGCACGGTGACCGGCCCCGGGGCGTCACCGGCCCTGCCCAGGCCGCTGCGGAGGGCGAACTGCTCGATTCCGAGCGCACACGCGATCAGCAGCGGCGATGCGGGCCCGGCCGGCCCCGGACCATGGTCCATCAGGCCCCCTTGCGGGTGGCTGTGCGGTCGGCGAACGGTTCGCCGTGCACATACCGCCCGAGCGCGGTGAGCGGGAAGACCTGCCGGTAGAGGTGGTAGTTGATGGAGAAGTCCCAGGGGAACCCGGTGCCGGTGAAGTACGGCTCGTCCCAGGACCCGTCGGCCTGCTGCGTCTCGCTGAGCCAGGCCACGCCCCGCTGCACCGCCCTGCTGTCCCGCTGTCCTGCGGCGAGCAGCGCGATCAGTGCCCACGCGGTCTGCGAAGCGGTCGAGGCGCCGTGCCCGATCCACTTCTCCTCCTGGTAGGAGCGCAGGTCCTCGCCCCAGCCTCCGTCGTCGTTCTGCACGGACTCCAGCCAGCCGACCGCGCGGCGGATCGCCGCATGTGAGACCGGCAGTCCGGCGGCCACCAGCGCGGGGACCACCGACCCTGTTCCGTACACGTAGTTGACGCCCCAGCGGCCGAACCAGGCACCGCTCGCCTCCTGATCGGCGAGCAGCCACTCGATACCACGCCGGGTGGCGGGGTCCTCGGACTGTCCCTCGACCGCCAGCATCTCGACCACGTGCCCGGTGACGTCGGCGGACGGCGGGTCGATGACCTCGCCGAAGTCGCAGAAGGGCAGCCGGTTGGGGAACGCGCTGGTGTTGTCCGCGTCGAAGGCGCCCCAGGCCCCGTTGCGGGACTGCATGCCGAGGTTCCAACGCACTCCGCGCTCGATGGCGGCCTCGACCCGGGCGGCGTCGGGGTGGCGGACCCGCCGCAGCGCGAGGACCACTTCGGCGGTGTCGTCGATGTCCGGGTAGTTGTCGTTGTGGAACTCGAAGGCCCAGCCGCCGGGGCTGAGCCGGGGCCGGCGTACGGACCAGTCGCCGGGCCGGACAATCTGCTCACCGAGCATCCAGTCCGCGGCCTTCACCAGGGCGGGGTGATCGGGGCTGACGCCGGCGTCGGCGAGGGCGATGGTGGCGAGACAGGTGTCCCAGACCGGGGACTGGCAGGCCTCGATCATCCGGGCGCCGTCCTCGCGCCGGACGGCGAAACGGTCGAGCGAGGTGAGTCCGGCCCGCATCACGGGGTGCTCGAGGTCGTAGCCGAGCAGGTGCAGGGCGATGATGGAGTACACGGCGGGCGGCTGGATGCCGCCCCAGCAGCCGTCGTTCTCCTGCCGCTCGATGATCCAGCGGGCCGCGGCGTTCATGGCAGCCCGGCGCAGCTTGCGCGGGGCGACCTTGTGGTACAGGTGCAGCGCCTTGTCGAGGCGCTGGAAGACGCCGTCCCAGCTGGCGGCGGGAGCTGCGCGCCTGGGCGGGTTCGGGTTGTCCGGGTCGGTGTGCAGTTCGTCGAGCGCGAAGGGGGCCGGACGGACCGGCCGCTTCGCCGCGACGATGGTGAGCGGCACGATGGTCTGGCGGGCCCAGCAGCCGAAGTCGTAGATGTTGAGCGGTGCCCACTTGGGGAAGAACATGACCTCCGGCGGGATCTCCGGCAGGTCCTCCCACTTCCACCAGCCGAAGAGGGCGAGCCAGATCCGGGTGAACACCCGGCTCTCCGCGATGCCGCCCTGTTCCCTGATCCACCCCGAGGCCCGGATCATGTGCGGTTCGTCCGGCCGGTCCCCGGCCAGCCGCAGAGCGACGTACGCCTCGATGGTGGTGGAGAGTTCGCCGGGGCCTTCGTAGAAGGTGGCCCAGGTGCCGTCGCCGCGTTGTTCGCCGCGGATGAAGCGACCGGCCGCCTGAACAGTGTCCTGGTCCTGGATGCCGAGGAACTGGCGGAGCAGAAGGTCCTCTGCGTCCATGGTGACGTTGGTGGCCAGGTCACCCTTCCACCAACCCTGCTCGTCCTGCCTGCCGAGAAGATGCTCCACCGAGCGCTCCGCGGCCCGCCGCGCGGCGGCGAGTACGTCGTCCGCGGCGATGGTTGTGTCGGTCGGATTGCTGGCCGAGGCCGCGCGGGGATCAACAGCCCCGGTGCTTCCGTCGGTCGTCGCTGTCATGGCTTCCCCTTCGTGCAGTTGTTCCTCTGCTGTGCTGGGGTCTCCGTCGGCCGGCGCCCGGTGGGGGCGCCGGCCGGGGACTGCGAGTCATATGGAGCAGATGGAGGTCATCTCTTTCGTACGACAACGAAGTCCGCGAGCGCCGTCAGCTGCGCCCGCACGGTGTGCGGCATGTCGACCCGCTGCAGCGCCTCGATGGCGACCGCGTGCTGGCGACGTGCCTCCTGGGCGGTCCATTCGCGGCCGCCCGCCTCCTCGATGAGCGCCGCACGGGCGGCGAACTCCTCTTCGGAGAAACTGTCGAATTCACTGCTCTTGGCGTCCGCCGCGAGCAGCTCGCCCAAGCGCTCCGAGGCCGGTCCGCCCGCGGCGAGCGCGGCGACGACCGGCAGGGACTTCTTGCGCTGCCGCAGGTCGCTCCAGGTCTGCTTGCCGGTGGACTGGGGATCGCCCCAGATGCCCAGCAGATCGTCGACGGCCTGGAAGGCCAGACCGAGGTGGTAGCCGTAGGCCTCCAGGGTGTCGGCGGTCCGGTCGTCGGCACCGCCGAGCACCGCGCCGATGGAGCAGGCACAGGCGAGCAGGGCGCCGGTCTTGTTGCCCTCCATCTCCAGGCACTCCTCGACGGTGACCCGCTCGCGGTGCTCGTAGGAGATGTCCTGGGCCTGCCCGTCGATGAGCTTGCGGGTGGCGACGGTCAGCCGGCGGGTCGCCCGGCCCGCCTCGGCGGTTCCGAGCTCCAGCAGGATCTCGTTGGCGAGCGCGAACAGCGCGTCGCCGACCAGGATGGCCTGGGCGGGGCCGTGCACCTTCCAGACCGTGTCGCGGTGGCGGCGCTGTTCGTCGCCGTCCATCAGGTCGTCGTGCAGCAACGAGAAGTTGTGCACGAGTTCGACCGCCACGGCGCCGGGGATGCCGGCCTCGGGGGCAGCTCCGGCCGCCTCCGCGGACAGCAGGGCGAGCGCCGGTCGGACGGCCTTGCCGCCGTCGCCGTCGGAGGGCCGCCCCTGAGCGTCGATCCAGCCGAAGTGATAGGCGGCGACGGTGTCCATGGGCGGTGCGAGCCGGTCGACGGCGGCCCGGAGCACCGGCGTGGAAAGGGCCCGTCCGCGCTCCAGAAGCGCGGTGACGTCCGTGGTGTCGGCCACGGTGTCGAAAGCCGGGTTCGCCGGGGTCACTGACTCTCCTCTTGTTCCGGTGGTACTGCTCATGCCGCCTCCTGCAGCGGATGTTCATGGGTACGGCCGAGCGCCCGGAGCGCGACGTCCGCTGCGCTGAACCCGCTGCGCACGGCACCCTCCATCGTCGCGGGCCAGCCGGTGGCCGTCCACGCTCCGGCCAGCACGAGGCCTGCGGCCCGGGTGCGGGCCCCGGGTCGCAGCCGGCCGACGCCGGGGGCGGGGGCGAAGGTCGCCGCGCGCTCCCGGGTGA
The DNA here is from genome assembly GCF_040680455.1 of Streptomyces sp. NPDC052052. Taxonomy (NCBI): domain Bacteria; kingdom Bacillati; phylum Actinomycetota; class Actinomycetes; order Kitasatosporales; family Streptomycetaceae; genus Streptomyces; species Streptomyces sp. NPDC052052. The sequence goes on from NZ_JBFAWU010000021.1 coordinate 115,760, forward strand.
CGAAGAAATCCCTGATCCCGGCCCCGCGGGCAGCCGGAAGGAGCCGCTCCAGTTCGGGCAGGTAGCGCTTGCGCAGCTCGGCGACGGGGAGATCGATCTCCTCGTCGGCGGCGGACTGGGACACCGCGAGGTACTGACCCGGCCCGGTGAGCCCGGAGGCGTCCGTGCGGTCGAAGACCCACTGGACCGGCGAACCGAGCGCGGCGAAGAACGGACGGCGCAGCACCCTGCGGTCGTAGACGACGTGCACGTTGAGGATCGGCGACGTACCGATGTCGAGCAGTCGCTCCGGCTTGTCGAGCGCACCCTCGGGCAGCAGGTCATGGGCCTCGCGCTGCGGGACGGCGAGGACGACGGTCTCCGCCTCGATCCGTTCGCCGCCGGTGTCGACGATCCAGCCGCCCTGCTCCGTGCGGGTGACGGAGGACACCTTCGTGCGCAGCTCGGTGCGCACCCCGGCGGAGTCGAGGGCCTTGCGGGCCAGTGTGTCGTGCACCTCGCCGAGAGGCACGGTCGCCCAGCCGATGTCGGCGGCGCCGGGCTCGGAGAGGAGTCCGGTCTTGAAGACCTTCGCGGCAAGCGCCAGCGAGGAATTCGGCGCGGTGGCGTTGAGCGTGGCGACACCGACCAGGTCCCAGAGGGCCTCGATGGTGCGCGCGGACTGCCCGTGCCGGGAGAGCCAGCTGCCGAAGTCGACGGCGTCGAGCGCGGGATCGTCCGGGTCGAGGCGTCCCAGGGCCAGTGCGGCGCGTCCGACGCCCGCCCGCTCGGCGAGCGAGAGGTGCGGATAGCCGACGAGACCGGCGGCCAGGTGGAACGGCACCGGGAGTGCGTTGCGGCGGATCCGTCCCAGCCGGGGGCCCGAGGGGCGCCCGACATCGAGAACGGGCACGTCCAAACGGTTTTGCAGCGGTGCGAGCCGCGCCCCGTCGACGCGGTCGAGGAACCAGCTGTAGGCGGTGCAGCAGCGCAGATAGACGTGCTGCCCGTTGTCGACCGTCAGTTCGCCGCGCCGGAAGGAGAAGGCGAGTCCGCCGAGTCGGGGCCGCCCTTCGAGCAGGGTCACGTCAAGCCCGGCATCGGCGAGACGCAGGGCCGCGGTGATTCCGGCGAGCCCGCCGCCGACCACGACCGCGCGGGAGGAACGCGGGGCGTCGTGCGTCATGCGTCTTCCTTCCGCCCGGTCACATCAGTCAGAGACGCGTCAGTACACCAGAGGGTTGACCACTGATCGAACCGACTCTCCGTGCCGCACCGCTCGAGCGCGATGTCCGTGCGGTGCATCAGACGTACCCCCGGGCCGTACGGCGGGAGATGTGACGCGCGTCGAGACCCGACAGCCCGCGCACGGCGACGTAGGCCTTCTCGTGACCGGGCAGCGAGACCCGGCCGCGCAGCACCGCCTCGGGGTCGCGCTCGATCCGGTCGAGCAGCCGGCGGTAGATGCCTGCCATGGCCGCGACACAGGCCCCGCTGCGTCGGTCGAGCATCGGCAGCAGCCGGTATCCCTCGGCGAACAGGGCACGGGCCCGTCGTACCTCGAAGTGGACCAGGCCCACGAAGTCGGCGCCGGACGGCGGGGTGGACCCGTGGAAGCCGGCCGAGCAGCCGAACTTGGCGAGGTCGTCGGCGGGCAGATACGTGCGCCCGTTCGCCGCGTCCTCGCGGACGTCGCGCAGGATGTTGGTCAGCTGGAGCGCGAGCCCGAGCGTGTCGGCGTACTCGGCGGCCCGGTCGGCACCGGGAGCGCCCGGTGCCGCACCGAAGACACCGAGACTGAGGCGGCCGATGGCGCCCGCGACGCAGCGGCAGTAGACCTTGAGGTCGTCCCAGGTCTCGTACGTCGCACCGCGCACATCCATCAGCACACCGTCGATGAGTTCGTCGAGGCCGCCGAGCGGGAGCGGGAACCGGCGGGCCGCGTCGGTGAGCGCGACGGCCACCGGATCGGTGTCGTCCTCGTCGATCGCTCCGTCGCGGATCCGGTCCAGCAGGGTGCGGGTGCTCTCCAGGCGGGTCCGCTTGGTCTCCGGATCCAGCTCGCCGTCACCGATGTCGTCGACACGACGGGAGAAGGCGTACAGCGCCGACATGGCCTGCCGCTTCTCGGCCGGCAGCAGTCTGATGCCGTACGCGAAGTTCCGCGCCTGCTGTCCGGTGACCGCCTCACAGTATCCGTATGCGGCCTGCACCGGTGCCGACATGTACATCGTCTGTCCCTCCACGGACCGGCTCACCCCTCTCCACGCGCTTTTCGCAAGACAACTCCCACTTCGCGCAGCAGGCTGGGCTTGGTGGGCTTCGGGGGGCCGGGCAGTACGTCGAACCCGGCGGCCGCGATCGCGGTGAGGGCGGCGCGCCCCCCTCCCACGAATCCGGCAAGAAGCAGCTTGAGCCTGCCGTGGACGCTACCCACCAGGGGGGTGCCTTCATTCAGCAGTTCCCGAGCGCGTTCCGCTTCGTACGCGACCAGCGCTCGCACCGATGCGCCCCCGGAGGGAGCGGCCAGGTCGGCTTCTCCGACTCGGAACCGTGCCATGTCCTCGGCGGGCAGATAGATCCGGTCCCGTCCGAGGTCCTCGGTGACGTCCTGCAGGTGCTCGACGATCTGCAACGCCGTGCAGACGGCGTCGGAGCGGCGGATGCGTTCGGGGCTGGCGGTCCGGGTGATCTGGAGGACCAGCCGGCCCACCGGGTTGGCGGAGAGCTCGCAGTAGGCGAGGAGCTCCTGGTACGTCCCGTAGCGGCGGACCTTCTGGTCCTGCCGGTTCGCCTCGACGAGGCCCAGGAAGGGTTCGGGGGTGAGCGCGCAGCGCCGCACGGTGGGGCGCAGTGCACGCAGCAAGGGGTGGCGCGGCCCCTGGCCCGTGGTGTCGAAGACCCGGAGCAGGTCGGCCTCGAAGGCGTCGAGCATGGCGAGCCGGTCCTCGGTCCGGTCCGGGTCGAGCCCGAGGTGGCGGGCGTCAGCGCCGCCGGGGGCGAGGTCACCGTCACCGATGTCGTCGACGAGACGGGCGTAGCCGTAGACGGCCATCAGGTCGTCACGCCAGGCGCGCGGCAGGAAGAAGGGGGCTACGGGGAAGTTCTCGTCCGCGGCCTTGTCGAGGGTGCTGGGCACGACCGCGTCGGGATGCGTCTGCCGGGTACGGGTCACCACCGACCGCCCGGTGCTGGGACGGCGTGAGCACCTCGGCGCTGGAGATCTTCCGTCATTGCCGTCACATCTCCCGTTCTACACCGCTGACCCAAAACATCCCATTCCGGACACGCCGCCCGTTCGGTCGAGTGCGGAGCGCACCTACGGGCCGTATCGCCAGGTGGTATCGCCCCACTTGCAACGAATCAGGACCGGTACAGCTTACGTTGTACAGCGCCCACCGACGCGTCGGGGTGTTACCCGGAAGACGACAACGCAACCCGCCTCGCCAACCTTCCCCGCACGCAAGGGAATTGGCGTCATCCGCCGGGAGGAGATCCGCTCCGGGGCGTACCGCCGAGCGTGCAGAGGCCGCGGCGCGTACGTGACCCGGACGCACCGACGGCCCCCGCCGGAGGGTTCCGGCGGGGGCCGTCTCGGGGTCGTGGGACCGGGAAGCGCTATTTCCCGGTCTCGCGCTCGTACGCCTTGAGGACCTCGTCCGTGGGACCGTCCATCAGCAGTTCGCCCTTTTCCAGCCAGAGCACCCGGTCGCAGGTGTCCCTGATGGACTTGTTGCTGTGGCTGACCAGGAAGACGGTGCCGGCTTCCTTGCGGAGCTCCCTGATGCGCTTCTCGGATCGGATCTGGAACTTGCGGTCACCGGTCGCCAGCGCCTCGTCGATCATGAGGACGTCGTGGTTCTTCGCCGCGGCGATGGAGAAGCGCAGCCGGGCCGCCATGCCGGAGGAGTACGTCCGCATCGGCAGGGTGATGAAGTCGCCCTTCTCGTTGATGCCCGAGAAGTCGACGATCCCCTGGTAGCGCTCGTGGATCTCCTCGCGCGACATGCCCATGGCGAGGCCGCCGAGCACCACGTTGCGTTCGCCGGTCAGATCGCTCATCAGCGCCGCGTTCACCCCGAGCAGCGACGGTTGGCCGTCGGTGTACACCTTGCCGCTCTCGGTCGGCAGCAGACCGGCGATGGCCCGCAGCAGGGTCGACTTGCCGGAGCCGTTGGTCCCGATGAGGCCGATGGCCTCGCCGCGGTAGGCGGTGAAGGAGACGCCGCGGACGGCGTGCACCTTGCGAACACCACGCGGCTCACCCTTGCCGCGGCGCAGTATGCGGCTCAGCGCCGCGGTGGCGCTGCCCTTGCCTCCGCCGGCGCCGTTGACCCGGTACACGATGTGCACATCATCGGCGATGACGGTGGGGACGCGCCCCTGGGTCTTGTCGTCAGCCACGGCCGTACCGTTCCTCTGCCTTCCAGAAGTACACGAAGCCCACGGCACCGACGAGGACCGCCCAGGCGAGCGCCACGAGCCAGACGTGCGCGGGCAGGTTCTCCGAGCCGTAGCCGTCGATCAGTGCGAAGCGGATCAGGTCCATGTAGATGGCCGCCGGGTTGTACTGGAGGACGTCGGCGATCCAGGCCGGCTTGTCCTTCAGCATCACCGGGATGGAGAACATGACGCCCGAGGCGTACATCCAGGTCCGCATGATGAACGGCATCAGCTGGGCCAGGTCGGGGGTCTTGCTGCCGAGCCTGGCCATGATCAGCGCCAGACCGGTGTTGAAGAGGAACTGCATCACCAGTGCCGGGACGATCAGCAGCCAGGAGAGGCTCGGATAGCTGCCGAAGGCGACGGCCACGGCCGCGAGCACGATCATGGAGTACAGCAACTGCTGGAGCTGCTGCAGCGAGAACGAGATCGGCAGCGAGGCACGCGGGAAGTGCAGCGCCCGGACGAGCCCCAGGTTGCCGGAGATGGCCCGCACCCCCGCCATCACCGAGCTCTGGGTGAAGGTGAAGACGAAGACACCGGTCACCAGGAACGGGATGAAGACCTCCTGGTCCATTCCCTTCCTGGTGCCCAGGATCAGGCCGAAGATCATGTAGTAGACCAGGGCGTTGAGCAGCGGCGTGGCCACCTGCCACAGCTGGCCGAGCTTCGCCTGACTGTACTGGGCGGTCAGCTTCGCCCTGGAGAACGCCATGATGAAGTGGCGGCGGCCCCAGAGCTGTCGTACGTATTCGAAGAGCCCGGGCCGGGCGCCGCTCACCGTCAGGCCGTACTTGGCCGCGAGCTCGGCCGAGCTGAGGCCGTCGTCGGCGGATGGTGCGGTGCTCAGTGCGACCGCACCGTCATGGGTTGTGTCACTCACCAGATGAAACTCTCGTTTTCAAGATGCGCAGCCAGTCGCGGGCGCGGCTCGGAGCGGGCAGGTCCCGAAGAGAAAAACGTGCGTCCCATGCTCTCAGAGAAGAGCTTCTCAGATCACGGGAGGTCGGCCGAGTCTGGTCAGTCGCCAGACCGTGCGCCACTTCATCGGACGGCGGGGTCCGCACGGCGTGGTCCAGCCTTCGCGGAAGCCGCCGAACCATGCCTTCAGCGCCGGGCCGGACGGCTTGCGCAGCAGGGTCAGCGCCATCCACACGCCGAGGTAGACGGGCACCAGCGGCGCGGGCAGGTTGCGCCGGGCCAGCCAGACCCGGTTGCGGGCCACCATCCGGTGGTACACCGCGTGCCGCGACGGAGCGGTCGTCGGGTGATTGAGGACCATGTCCGCGCGGTAGTCGATCATCCAGCCGGCATCCAGGGCCCGCCAGGCGAGGTCGGTCTCCTCGTGCGCGTAGAAGAACTCGCCGGGCAGTGGCCCGACCTCGGCGATGACCTTGGTGCGTACGGCGTTGGCGCCGCCGAGGAAGGTCGTCACGCGGGAGGAGCGCATCGGGTCGGAGGCGCGCAGCCGCGGCACATGGCGGCGCTGGGTGACGCCGGTGTCCGGGTCGGCGATCCGGAAGCTGATGATGCCCAGCCGGGGGTCGGCCTCGAAGGCCTGCCGGCACAGCTCGGCGGTGTCGGTGAGCGGCAGCAGTCCGTCGTCGTCGAGGAAGAGCAGGGCGTCCACATCGCCGCCGGACGGGCCGAAGGCCTCGATCCCGACATTGCGGCCGCCCGGGATGCCGAGGTTCTCGGGCAGCTCGACGGTGCGGACGCCCGGCGGGACCTCCGGTACGGGGGCGCCGTTGCCGACGACCACCACCTCGATCCGGTCCCCCTCCTGCTTGGCGACCGAATCGAGAAGGGCGCGCAGCTCCTCGGGGCGGTTGCCCATCGTGATGATGACAGCGCCGAGCTTCATGGGAGTGCTCATTTCAGCCTGCTCGATGCCAGGATCGACACGAGGTGCAGGAGAGTCTGCAGCAACGCGATGCCGGCCAGGACCGCGACCATGAGACGGCTGAAGAACAGATCGTCCCTGATCGCGTCGAGGACGGCCGCCACCAGGATGACGAAGGACGCCTCGATGCCGAGGATCAGCCGGTGGAACTTGAGCGCGCCGGCGGCTCGGCGGGCGAACGCCATGCCGGACGAGCGCAGCTCCGACGCGGCCTCCTTGACCGGCGGCAGCCCGCCCTGGTGACGTGCGACCCCGACCAGGTCGGTCTCGGCCTTGATCAGGATCGCGCCGAGGGCGGCGAGCGTGCCGAGGAAGGCCCAGAGCCAGTCGATCCGTCCGGTGCCCCACAGGTCGGCGGCGCGCAGGCCGAAGCCGACCAGTACGGCGGCGTCGCACAGATAGGCACCCACCCGGTCCAGGTAGACCCCGCCCAGGGAGAACTGCTGCTTCCAGCGGGCCACTTCACCGTCGACGCAGTCGAGCAGGAGGTAGAGCTGGACCATGAGAACGCCGAGCACCGCACCGGGAATGCCCGGCACGAGCAGCGCCGGCGCGGCAAGCACGCCCGCGACCGTCATCAGGTAGGTCAGCTGGTTGGGCGTGACCTTGGTGTTCACCAGGTGCCGGTCCACACGCAGCGAGATCTCGCGCATGTAGAGCCGACCCGCCCAGTGCTCGCCGCTGCGCCGGTCCTTCACGCCGGAGGGGTGAACCACCGGGCGGAGTTCAGCTATGGATGGCTTGTGCATAGTCGGCGTACGCGTCCCTGATCTGGTCGGTGGACAGGTTGAGGTGTTCCAGGATCGTGAAGCGTCCCGGACGGGTCTGCGGGGCGTAGTCGACGGCCCTGACGAACTCCTCGGCGGTGAAGCCGATGTCTTCGGGCAGGACGGGCAGACCGTGGCGCCGCAGGGTGGCGGCCATGAGCAGCGCGTCCTCGCGTGCGCCGCGCAGATGCATGGCGAAGCAGGCGCCGAGGCCGACCTGCTCGCCGTGGCTCGCCGCACGCTTGGGGTACAGCAGGTCGAAGGCGTGGTTGATCTCGTGGCAGGCGCCGGAGGCGGGCCGGGAGTCCCCGGCGACCGACATGGAGATGCCCGTCAGCACGAGGCCCTCGGCCAGCACCTTGAGGAAGCCGTCGTCGCCGATCCCGCCGGGGTGGCGCAGCACGGCTTCACCGGCCTGCCGGGCCATGGCCGCGGCCAGCCCGTCGATCTCCTCGCCGTTGACCTGGTGGGCGAGTTCCCAGTCGGCCACGCAGGAGATGTTGGAGACCGCGTCGCCGATGCCCGAGCGCACGAACCGGGCGGGGGCCTCACGGACGATGTCGAGGTCGATGACGACGCCGATCGGGGTGGGGACCCCGTAGGAACCCCGGCCGTTGTCGTTGTCCAGGGTCGCGACGGGCGAGCAGAGGCCGTCGTGGGCGAGGTTCGTCGCGACCGCGACCAGGGGGAGGCCGACGCGCGCCGCGGCGTACTTCGCCACGTCGATGATCTTGCCGCCGCCGAGGCCGACCACGGCGTCGTACCGGTTGCCCTTGATCTCGTCGGCGAGCCGGACGGCCGAGTCGAGGGTGCCGTCGGAGACGGCGTACCAGTCGGCGCCGGGCAGCGCGGAGGCCAGCCGCTCGCGCAGGACACGTCCGGAACCGTCACTGACCGCGACGGCGAGCTTGCCGGAGGCGGAGATCCGCTGGTCGGCGAGGAGGCCGGCGAGATCGTTCAGGGCGCCGCGGCGGATGTCGACGACGACCGGGGACGGGATCAGTCGGGTCAGTACTGGCACGCGATCTCACGGCCCTTCGCGAGGTCGTCGTGGTTGTCGATCTCCACCCACCTCACTTCGCCGATGGGGGCCACGTCGATGGTGAAGCCGCGGTTCACGAGCTCCTGGTATCCGTCCTCGTAGTAGAGGTCGGGGTCGCGTTCGAACGTCGCCTTCAGGGCGTCGGCCAGCTCCGCGGCGGCTTCCGGCTCGATGAGGGTGACGCCGATGTACTCACCGGTCGCGGTGGCCGGGTCCATCAGCTTGGTGATGCGCCGCACACCCTTGTCGCCCTCGGTGATGACCTTCATCTCCTCGTCGGCGAGGTGCTTCACCGTGTCGAGGGCGAGGATGATCCTCTGGCCGTTGCCCCGGGCCGCGAGCAGGGTCTTCTCCACGGAGACGGGGTGGACGGTGTCGCCGTTGGCCAGGATGACGCCACGGGCCAGAACGTCACGCGCGCACCACAGGGAGTAGGCGTTGTTCCATTCCTCGGCCTTGTCGTTGTCGATCAGGGTGAGGGTGACGCCGTACTTCGCCTCGAACTCGGCCTTGCGCTCGTACACGGCCTCCTTGCGGTAGCCGACGACGACGGCGACCTCGGTGAGGCCGATCTCCGCGAAGTTGGCCAGGGTGAGGTCCAGGACCGTCTTGTCGCCGTCGACAGGCACGAGGGCCTTCGGGAGCGTGTCGGTGTAGGGGCGCAGACGCCGTCCTGCACCGGCTGCCAGTACGAGGCCGATCATGCGGGTTCTCCTTCGTCATGTACGGCGGGCGCTCCGGAGGACACCCAGAAGCGGATGGACTCCACGAGCACCACGAGTGCGACGGCCACCGCGAGAACGGTGAGCGCCACGGTGAACGCTGAATGCTGGGTGAGTACGGCGGCGAGTACGGCCACCACCAGGGTCCGGCCCTCGTGCCCACCGATCGTCCGCACCAGCCACTGGGGCGGCGCGCCGGTGCCACCGCGAATGCGGTACACCGTGTCGTAGTGATGGTAGGCGACGGCCGAGACCAGACCGAAAGCCGCGGGAAGGGCTCCGGGGACATCACTGCGGGCGGCGAGAACGAGGATGGTGCAGTACTCCGCCGCCCTGAATATGGGCGGGACGAGCCAGTCGAGCGCGCCCTTGAGCGGGCGGGCGACGGCCACGCCCGAGCAGATGGCGTAGAACACCGCGGCGAAGACCATCTGCATGCTGCCGAAGGGCTGCTGGAGAGCGGCGGCGATCAGTGCCCCCGCGCCGACGAACGCGACCACCGGTGCACTCCAGGCGCCCGGGATCCGGGGGCCCCAGGCCGCCACGAGGCGGGCGAGGGGACCGGAGTCGGCCAGGTCGGCGAGTGCCCGGGCGGCGCGGTCGGTGCGCTGCGCCTTGCGGGTCAGCGAGCGCAGCAGCCGGCCCGCGGTGGTGTAGCAGGCCGCGAAGGCGCAGCCGATGAGCAGGGCGTAGAAGACGATGCGGGGCGTGGTCACCGCGGTCAGCACCGCGATCATCGCCCAGCGTTCGCCGATCGGCAGCACTATCATCCGGCGCAGCCAGACCGTCCAGCCGACTCGGTCGAGCCGGTCGGAGAGAGCTGCCGTGGGGCTCGAATTGGCCACCGCGTCGTGGTTCGCCTCGTTGAACGAGAAGTCGATCACATGGCGGCAGGCCTGGAGCACCATCGCGCCCAGGGCCAGGGCCCATACGTCGTCACCGCCGCGGGCGGCACCGAGCGCGAGGCCCGCGTAGTACGCGTACTCCTTGGCCCGGTCGAAGGTGGCGTCCAGCCAGGCCCCCATCGTCGAGTACTGGAGCGAGTAACGGGCGAGCTGCCCGTCGGTGCAGTCCAGGACGAAGGAGAAGAGCAGCAGCAGCCCGGCGACGATGTAGCCGCCGCGGGTGCCGGTCGCCGCGCTGCCCGCCGCGATCAGCGCGGTGAGCAGGGACGCGGTGGTGACCTGGTTCGGGGTGAGACCGCGGCGGGCGCACCAGCGGGCGATGTAGCGGGAGTACGGGCTGATGAAGAACGTGGTGAAGAAGCCGTCGTGGGCCTTCACCGCGCTGCGCAGTCGCACCGCCTCGTCGTCGACGGCGGCGACGGCGCTCTGTGCGGCGGTGCGCGCAGGGTCGTCGACCGGGACGGCCGCGGTCAGCGAGCCGAGCTCGGGGCGCTGGACGGCGGTGCCCTCGGCGTCCATGGCGTCGGCGAGACGGCCGGGCACGGTGCGGTCGGTGACCGTCGCGGTGGCCGCGCCCGGACCCATCGGAACTCCCGCGCCGACAGCTGCGGTGGCGGTACTCAGGGCGTGCAGGAGGGCGGGGCGTGCCTCGGGTTGCGCGGTGAGCGCGCCGGGCACGGTGGCCGCGGCGAACCGCGGGTCGGTCAGTCCGAGCCGGAGGGCATGCACGTGGCCGACGAAACGGGGATCGACGAGCGCGACGCGGCGGTCGGCGGGGACGGCCGAGATCAGCCGTGCGGCCTCGGTCACGTCGGCGGCGATCTGTACGTCGAAGCCGAGTGACCGCAGGTCGTCCACGAGCGACGATCCGGGTACCGGCGCACCGGTGAGGATGGCGGTCGACAGACGAACTCACTCCTTGGTGCTGACAGGGTCGGCGCGCGACTGTGCGGCCCGCGAGCGGGCCGGCGGCACGTCGGCAGAGGCTATCGGATGAACGGAAGCGGGAGTTCACTGCCCGTTCGTGCTCCGTTCGAGGTGGACCGGCACCCTGCGGCACCGTCCTCGATCATCATCGTCGATCCCCGCCTCGACTGACAAAACCGCTGCCGTATCGCCACGGACCGTGACCGGACATGTGCCCCGGGGAGCCGCCGCCGCAGGTGGGCCGGGTGCCCGAGAGAAGCGGACCGGCCGGGAGGGGTGGGCGTCGCCACCACCCGAAGGCACGTTCCACCCACCCCCGGGCGGGTGCGCCACACGCCTGACCTGCACCCATTTCCGCAGGTCACAGCATATGACAACGGTGTTCAGTGCCGTGTTGCCGGATACCCCCCACCCGTAGTTCACTGGCAACGCTCGGACAGATCGCGTCCGAGTCCGCCGAGACGACCGGGAGGCGTCCTCATGGGGGCAGGGCACGACCACGGGCACACACACGGCGGGCCGCCGCCCACCGGCACGGCCGCCGCCGCACACCGGGGGCGTCTGCGGATCGCCCTGTGCATCACGCTCACCGTGATGGTCATGGAGGTCGTCGGTGGACTGCTCTCCGGCTCACTCGCACTGATCGCGGACGCGGCCCACGTGGCGACCGACGGCGTGGGTCTGGGCATGGCTCTGCTCGCCATCCGCTTCGCCAATCGTCCGGCCGGGCTCAACCGCACCTTCGGCTTCGCGCGCGCCGAGATCCTCGCCGCCCTGGCCAATTGTCTGCTGCTGCTCGGTGTGGGCGGCTTCCTGCTCTTCGAGGCGGTCCAGCGCTTCATCACCCCGGCGGAGACCAGGGGCGGGCTGACGATCGTCTTCGCCCTGATCGGCCTGGTGGCCAACGTGGTCTCCCTGTCGCTGCTGCTCCGCGGGCAGAAGGACAGCCTCAATGTGCGCGGCGCCTATCTGGAGGTGCTCGCGGACACCTTCGGCTCGGTCGCCGTACTGATCTCGGCGGGCGTCATCCTGGCCACGGGCTGGCAGGCCGCCGACCCGATCGCCTCGCTGGTGATCGGCCTGATGATCGTTCCCCGTACGGTGAAGCTGCTCAGGGAGACCCTCGACGTGCTCCTGGAAGCGGCACCCAAGGGCGTCGACATGGGGGAGGTACGAGCCCACATCACCGCCCTTCCCGGGGTGCTGGGCGTCCACGACCTCCACGCCTGGACGATCACGTCGGGGATGCCGGTGCTCTCGGCCCATGTGGTGGTGCGCCAGGACGTGCTCGACTCGACCGGTCACGAGAAGCTGCTCCACGAACTCCAGGGATGCCTGGGCGTCCACTTCGACGTGGAGCACTGCACGTTCCAGCTGGAGCCGAGCGGTCACGCCGAGCACGAGGCCGGGTTCTGTCACTGAACCGCCGTTCCCGCCGAGGCGCCGTCCGACCCCCTGCCGCGCCCCGGGGTGCCGCAGGGGCCGGACATGCCAGGATCCCGAAGTACGGACAAGCGGCTTTTGTGCGGCAGACTTGAGCGGACTCGACGGGACCGGCGCTCGGGGCCGGGACCATAGCGAAGGATGAGTATGCCGACCACACCAGCCACCGCGGCGAACAGCTCGTCGAACGGCACAGCAGAAGCGATCATGCTCGAACTGGTCGATGAGAACGGCGCCACCATCGGGACGGCGGAGAAGCTGGCGGCCCATCAACCGCCCGGTCAACTGCACCGGGCCTTCTCGGTGTTCCTTTTCGACGAACAGGGCAGGCTGCTGCTGCAGCGGCGCGCGCTCGGCAAGTACCACTCCCCGGGTGTCTGGTCGAACACCTGCTGCGGCCACCCCTATCCGGGTGAGGCGCCCTTCGCTGCCGCTGCCCGACGCACCTACGAGGAGCTGGGGGTCTCCCCCTCCCTGCTGGCGGAAGCGGGAACGGTACGCTACAACCACCCCGACCCGGCCTCGGGGCTGGTGGAGCAGGAGTTCAACCACCTCTTCGTGGGGATGGCGCAGGACCAGCTGCACCCCGACCCGGAGGAAGTCGGCGAGACCGCGTTCGTGACGGCCGAGGAGCTGGCCGAGCGTCACGCCCGTGCGCCGTTCTCGGCCTGGTTCATGACGGTGCTCGATGCCGCACGACCGGCGATCAGGGAGCTGACCGGACCGTCCGCCGGCTGGTAGCCGACGCGCGGCGCCGGGTGCCGCAGCGGATACCGGCGGTCAACGCCGCGGATCCAGCGGCAGCGCCGCCCAGATGATCTTTCCGCCGCCTGCGGTGTGTTCCACATCGCAGGCGCCACCCGCTTCCCGGGTGATCTCCCGGATCAGCAGCAGACCGCGTCCGCCGGTCTGGCCATGATCCGTCACCAGCGCCGTCGGACGGTAGGGGTGGTTGTCCTCGACGGACACCCTGACCCATCCCTTGCCCACGGCCACCTCGACGGCGAACTCCGGCGAGAGCAGAGCGGCGTGCTTCACCACGTTGGTGACCAGCTCGGAGACGATGAGCAGCAGGCCGTCGGCGATGTCGTCGTCCACCGGCACGCCCTGGCGGTTCAGCAGGTCACGTACGGCGTGCCTGGCCTGCGGTACGGAGACGTCCACCGCGGGGGCGGTGAACCGCCAGACTCCCTCGTACGACACCGGCCGGGCGGGGACACTCCCGCGGCTCTCCATAGTGCGGTACCCGCTCTCGACTCGATGGTGACAGCACCTCGAGTACAGAGTGCGGGGCACCGTTGGTCCGGACGGTACCGCTGAGCAAAAGTCGACTTCTATCGACAGATTTTGACCGAACAAGAGCGAAAGCGTCAGCTCTCGGACCGGCTCTCTCGCTCTCCGAGGGGGGTGTCCACCAGCTCTCCGGCCGCCTGCTGGTCCGAGACCAGGGAGACGATCCGGCGACCGCCGATCCCGATCGCGATCAGTCCGAGTCCGTCGAAGAGCAGCGCCAGCGAGAAGAAGAGGCCCAGCACGTAGAGGCTGCTGTGCGGCCAGTCGAAGAGCACCAGCAGCCCCAGCAGCAGACCGAAGGCCCCTTGCAGCAGCGTCCAGCCGAACTGCGGGCCGCGCACCACGACGCTGCCGACCAGCCGGAACAGCCCACCGGTCAGGAAGAGCAGCGCGGCGAACATGGTGAGCGCCTCGGCTGTGCCGTGCGGGTGATGGATGACGACGACCCCGGCTGCGATGTTCAGTGCCGCCACCACCACACCCAGCCAGAAGAAGTTGGTGCCGCGGGACTCGATGGCGTGGAGCAGGCCGACGAGGCCGCCGATCAGGAGAAGCCAGCCGAAGAGGAGCATGGAGGTGAGGGTCGCGACGCCGGTGTAGACCAGGCCGACCAGACCGGCCACGACGAGAAGGACGCCGAGCACGGCGAGCCGGCCGAAACTGCGGCTCAGCTTCCTGCCCTCTGCTGCGGGATCGGGATCGGCCACGGGAGGCTCCTTGCGGTGTGAGTGCCTGCTCTGCCACCCCTTCTTGATCATAGGTTCGGACCGTAGGGATAGCATCCCGCGCATGGACCGCAGGGAACCCCGGCTGGAGCACACCGTCGCGGACGGCGTCGCCACCGTCGTCATCAGCAACCCCGCCAAACGCAACGCGATGACGGCCGCGATGTGGGGCGCCCTGCCCGGTCTGCTGGAGCGCCTGTCCGCCGATCCCGCGGTCCGGATGCTGGTGCTGACGGGTGACGGGGACACCTTCTGCGCCGGCGCGGACATCGCCTCGCTCCGGGACCCGGCGGGCGATCCGCAGGCGCTCGCCGTCGCGGCCGAGGAGGCGCTCGCCGCGTTCCCCAGGCCGACGCTGGCGGCGGTCCGCGGCTACTGCGTGGGCGGCGGCAGCCAGCTCGCGGCCGCCTGCGATCTGCGGTTCGCCGAGGAGGGCGCGTCGTTCGGTGTGACCCCGGCCAAGCTCGGGATCGTGTACGCCGCGTCGTCGACCCGGCGGCTGGTGGCGCTGGTCGGGCCGGCGACCACGAAGCATCTGCTGTTCTCCGGCGAGCTGATCGACACCGCACGGGCGCTGCGGACCGGTCTGGTGGACGAGGTGCTGCCGGCCGGTGAGCTGGACAAGCGGGTGGACTCCTACGCGCGGACCCTGGCAGCGCGCTCGCAGCTGACCCAGGCGGCGGCAAAGGAGTTCGCCACGGGGCGGGAGGACCGGGACGCGTACTGGGCGGAGCAGGCGCGGAGCAGCGGCGACACCGCGGAGGGCGTCGCCGCGTTCCTGGAGCGGCGCGCGCCGCGCTTCACCTGGACGACGGGGGCGTGACGGGCCCGCAGCTACTGGAGGATGAAGCGGCTCTTGGCGCGGAACTCCTCGACGAGTGCCGCGGGGGCCTTCGCCGGTGAGCCCGCGTCGTACGGCGGCTGCGGGTCGTACTCGGTCAGCAGCTGTACGGCCATGGCGTGCTCGTCGCCCGCGATCCGGCCGAGCAGGGTGAGCCCCATGTCGATGCCGGAGGAGACCCCTGCCGCCGTGACGTACTTGCCGTCCACGACGACACGTTCGCCGGTCGCCTCGGCGCCGTAGCCCTTCAGGACGTCCAGCGCGAGCCAGTGCGAGGTGGCGCGCCGGCCCGTCAGCAGTCCGGCCGCCGCGAGCAGTAGCGAGCCGGTGCAGACGGAGGTGGTCCAGGTGCTGGTGGCGTCGGCCGTACGGAGCCAGCCGAGCAGCGCCTCGTTCTCCATCTGGTCGCTCTGCCCGGGGCCGCCGGGGACGACCACCACATCCGGCGCGGGTACGTCGGCGAAGGTCCTGTCGGCGATCAGGGCGAGGCTCCCTTTGTCGTTGCGCACGGGTCCGGTGCGTTCGGCGACGAACACGGTCTCGGCGCCGGGGGTGCGGGCGAGCATCTCGTAGGGGCCCACCGCGTCGAGCGAGGTGAACCGGTCGAAGAGGACGATGGCGATCTGCATGGCATTCCTTGTCGTCGGTCGGTGGCCCGCCGGGTCCGGCAGACACCGTCGATCAGTCGGCGGCGGGCTGGGTCCGGAAGCGTCGGCGGTATTCGGCGGGTGCCGCGCCGAGGGTCTTGACGAACGCGCGGCGCATGGCCTCCGGGGTGCCGTAGCCGCAGGCGCGCGAGATGCCGGTGATGCCGTCGGTGGTGTCCTCCAGCAGCCGGCGGGCGTGTTCGAGGCGCACCCGCTCGACGTAACGGCCCGGTGTGAGGCCCGTCTCGGCCTGGAAGGCGCGGGCGAAGTGCCGGGGCGAGAGCCGGGCACGGGCGGCGAGCGCGTCGACGGAGAGGTCGCCGCCGGGGTGCTCGGTGATCCAGTGCTGGACCTCGCGGAGCGGTTCGCGGCGGGCGGTCTGGGCCGTGAGCTGGGCGCTGAACTGGGCCTGGTTGCCGGGTCTGCGCAGGAAGACCACGAGGTGACGGGCGATGGTGAGCGCGATGTCCCGGCCGTGGTCCTCCTCGACGAGCGCCAGGGCGAGGTCGATACCGGCGGTGACTCCGGCAGAGGTGGCGAGGCTGCCGTCGCGTACGAAGATCGGGTCGGGATCGACCTCGACGGCCGGGTAGGTGCGGGCGAGGTGGTCACAGATCATCCAGTGCGTGGTCACCCGGTGCCCGTCCAGCAGTCCGGCCTCGGCCAGCAGCAGCGCGCCGGTGCAGACGGAGACAAGCCGTTCGGCGTGCGGGGCGTGATCCCGCAGCCATGCGACGAGGGCCGGGTCGGGGCTGCGGGTGCCCTGGCCGCCGGGGACGAGGAGGGTGTGCGGCGTCCCCGCGTCGGCCAGGCTGCTGTCCGGGACCAGGGTCAGGCCGCTGCTCGTGCGGACCGGGGTGCCGTCGAGCGTGGCGGTGCGCAGGTCGTACGCGGCCCCGGGGAAGTGGGACGCCCCGGCGAAGACCTCCACCGGGCCGGTCACATCGAGACTCTGGACGCCGTCGAAGAGAACGACGAGTACGGATCGCTGCGTCATGCCTGCCATCCTGGGCGTCCGGCGGCAAGGGCCGCAATGACGAAAAGCCCACCTTTTCTGCCATGCCGGTCTCCTGCGGATCGGGCATGACTCCGGGGTTACGGAACGTACCAACCAGTCAGTAGCGTGCCGGTATGAGCACTGGTATGAGCACTCTGCCGCCACGCGCCGGACGCCGCTGCCACAACGCCGTCAATCCGCTGCACTCGACGGTCTACTTCTCCCCCGACCTCATCAGCGAACTCGCGAAGCTGGGCATCGACGACGGGAACGCCGCCTACTTCGCCGCGCGCGCCGCCGCGCTGGGCGCCGTCGGCCCCGGCACGGTCACCGCGACGTTCTACAACTTCAGCCACGACCTCGTCGCACAACACCTGCCCGCCGTATGGTCCTTCGCCTCTCCGCAGGAGGTCCTGGACGCGCGGCTGCGCGCCGCCGACTCCACGCTCCGTCGTCTGCTGGGCGCGGAGGCCCTCGCCTCCCCCGACATGGCCGAGGCGGCCGAGCTGGCGCTGCGCGCCGCCGAGGCGTGCACCCGACACGCCCGGCCGCTCTATGCGGCGCACGCCGATCTCCCGGTGCCGGAGCAGCCGCACCTGGCGTACTGGCACGCCGCGGCGCTGCTGCGCGAACACCGCGGCGACGGCCATATCGCGACGCTCCTCCAAGCCGGGCTCGATCCGGTGGAGGCCGTGGTCAGCCACACGGCGACCGGCAGGGGAATGTCCCCGCACTGGATCTTCGTCACGCGCGGCTGGAACCGCGGCGACTGGGAAGCGGCTGCCGAGCGGCTGCGCAGGCGTGGACTCCTGGACGGCGAGGGCGAGTTGACGGAGGCCGGGGTCGCGCTGCGAGCGGACCTGGAGGAGGCCACGGACCGGATGGACGCGGCACCGTACGAGCACCTGGGCGAGGAGGGCGTGGCCCGGCTGACCGAGCTGGGCCGCGGGTTCCTGGCCACCGCGGCGGCGGCCGGCGCGTTCCCGCCCGATCTGATCGGCAAGGGCTGAGCACACCGCCCGGGAAGGCAACCGGGGTGGCCGGGCGACATGGCCCCCGGCCACCCGGCACAATGCAGACGAAGGGGCCACGCCCCGGTAAGTACAGCCAGTACGAGAAGGCGAGTCGGTAGAACCGTGACGACGTCCATCGAAGGCAGGATCGCCGAGGAGCTCGGCGTACGCGAGCGGCAGGTGAAGGCGGCCGTCGAGCTGCTCGACAGCGGGTCGACCGTGCCGTTCATCGCGCGCTACCGCAAGGAAGCGACCGAGATGCTCGACGACGCGCAGCTGCGCACGCTGGAGGAGCGGCTGCGCTATCTGCGGGAGCTGGAGGACCGTCGTGCGGCGATCCTCGACTCGGTGCGCGAGCAGGGCAAGCTGGACGAGGCGCTGGAGGCGCAGATCCGGGCCGCCGACACCAAGGCGCGCCTGGAGGACATCTACCTGCCCTTCAAGCCCAAGCGGCGCACGAAGGCGCAGATCGCCCGTGAGGCGGGGCTCGAACCGCTCGCCGATGGCCTGCTCGGCGACCCGTCGGTGGAGCCGCCCGCCGCTGCCGCCGCCTTCGTGGACGCCGACAAGGGCGTCGCGGACGCCGCGGCGGCCCTGGAGGGGGCGCGCGCCATCCTCACCGAGCGCTTCTCGGAGGACGCCGACCTGATCGGTGAGCTGCGTGAGCGCATGTGGTCGCGCGGGCGGCTGGCCGCCAAGGTCCGGGACGGCAAGGAGGAGGCGGGAGCGAAGTTCGCCGACTACTTCGACTTCGCCGAGCCGTTCACCGCGCTGCCCTCGCACCGGGTGCTCGCGATGCTGCGGGGCGAGAAGGAAGAGGTGCTCGACCTCGTCCTGGAGCCGGAGGAGCCGTCCGAGACGCCCGGCCCGTCGTCGTACGAGAACATGGTCGCCCGGCGCTTCGGGATCGGTGACCGTGGCCGGCCCGGCGACAAGTGGCTCGGCGACACGGTGCGCTGGGCCTGGCGCACCCGGATCCTGGTGCACCTCGGGATCGATCTGCGGCTGCGGCTGCGCACGGCGGCGGAGGACGAGGCGGTCCGTGTCTTCGCGTCGAACCTGCGCGATCTGCTGCTGGCGGCGCCGGCCGGGACGCGGGCCACGCTCGGGCTCGACCCCGGCTTCCGGACCGGGGTGAAGGTCGCCATCGTCGACGCGACCGGCAAGGTCGTCGCGACGGACGTCATCCACCCGCATGTCCCGGCGAACAAGTGGGACCAGTCGCTGGCCCGGCTGGAGCAGCTGGCGAAGGCGCACGACGTCGCGCTGATCGCGATCGGCAACGGAACGGCGTCCCGCGAGACCGACAAGCTCGCCGGTGAACTCGTGGCCAAGCACCCCGAGTTGAAGCTCACCAAGGTGATGGTGTCGGAGGCGGGCGCGTCGGTGTACTCCGCCTCGGCGTTCGCCTCGCAGGAACTCCCCGACATGGACGTGTCGTTGCGTGGCGCCGTCTCGATCGCCCGACGGCTGCAGGATCCGCTCGCCGAACTGGTGAAGATCGACCCGAAGTCGATCGGGGTCGGTCAGTACCAGCACGACCTGTCCGAGGTGAAGCTGTCGCGCTCGCTGGACGCGGTTGTCGAGGACTGTGTGAACGGTGTCGGTGTCGACGTCAACACCGCCTCGGCGCCCCTGCTGTCACGGGTCTCCGGGATCGGGACGGGACTGGCCGAGAACATCGTCGCGCACCGTGATGCCAACGGGCCGTTCCGGTCCCGCAAGGCGCTCAAGGACGTGGCACGGCTGGGCCCGAAGGCGTACGAGCAGTGCGCGGGCTTCCTGCGCATCCGGGGCGACGATCCACTGGACGCGTCGAGCGTGCACCCGGAGGCCTACCCGGTGGTCCGGGCGATGGTGAAGCGGACCGGCTCCGACGTCGCCTCGCTGATCGGCAACACGGGCGTGCTGCGGTCGCTGCGGGCCGACGACTTCGTGGACGAGAAGTTCGGTCTGCCGACCGTCACCGACATCCTGAAGGAGCTGGAGAAGCCGGGGCGCGACCCGCGTCCCGCGTTCAAGACGGCCACCTTCAAGGAGGGCGTCGAGAAGATCGGCGATCTGGCGTCCGGGATGGTGCTGGAGGGCGTCGTCACCAATGTCGCGGCCTTCGGCGCCTTCGTGGACATCGGTGTGCACCAGGACGGCCTGGTGCATGTGTCGGCGATGTCGCGCACGTTCGTGAAGGACCCGCGCGATGTCGTGAAGCCCGGCGACATCGTGAAGGTCAAGGTCATGGATGTCGACATCCCGCGGAAGCGGATCTCGTTGACGCTGCGGCTGGACGACGACGCGTCGGCCGGTGGCGCGTCCCAGGGCGGCGGCCCCCGCCGGGACCGGGGTGAGCGGGGCGGTCAGGGTGGCCGCCCGCCCCGGCAGCGGCAGGGGCAGGGGGGTCAGGACCGTGACCGGCGCGGTAGCGGCGGTTCGGCCCGGCCCGCGCCGGCGCCGATGAACAGCGCCATGGCGGACGCCCTGCGGCGGGCCGGGCTGGCGGACCCGAAGCACGGCAGCACACGGGGCTGAGGTCGGGGGCGGGGAGGCGCGGACCGCGCCAAGGGGGACCAATGCCTCGCACCATCGCACGCGCG